>JAFUFG010000236.1 GCA_017470045.1 Bacilli bacterium
CATTAATTGATATAGAACTTTATTATGCATTATGGATTTTATCTTATTCATATTTAGTTCTTTTGTGTATTTTTCATTGTATTCTTTATTGCTTAAAATGATACTTCTATATTTTACTCGTTTGGCAATTTCTGGAGCAATTTTCTTTATTTTTTCATCGTCTATTTTTTTCGAATCTTGAACTCCTAAACTTTCTAAGAATGGAATATCTTCTTTTGTTACATAAGTAGCTGTTACAACGATTGGTCCAAAGTAGTCTCCTGTACCAACTTCATCACTTCCTACAGAGTTACAATTGTAGTATTTTGCATCTTTCTTTTTGTTCTCTTCTTGTTTTTCTTTTGTATTTTCTAATGCTACTCCCCACATAGCTGCATCTACATCAGCACTAGTACCTTGAAACATACATTTTCCGGATTCATATAAAGTGATTACGGTATCTTCTTCTTGTGCTTGAAAAACAACGTAAGGAATAACTTTATCACGTTTTTTATCTTTGTAGTATTCAATCATTTTTTCTTTTATTTCGTCGTTTACTTTTATTACAACATTCATGTGGTTCACCTCGAACTTATTATAGCATATTTTTAGAAAATAGTTTATAATGAAATAAGGTAGGTGGTAGTATGAATATCTTTGATATTACAATTATTATTTTTATTTTATTATTTGGTGTAGATGGCTTAAAAAGGGGAGTTATAAAAGAGGGAGTTTCTTTCTTAGGAATACTGGTCATATTCTTTGTTAGTTATACTTTTAAAGGTTATATTGGAGATTTATTATGTAAGTATTTTCCGTTCTTTGAATTTGGTGGTAGTTTAAAGGGGCTTGTATATTTAAATATATTGATTTATCAATTAGCTGGATTCTTTCTATTATTCTTTATTTTAGCTGGTGTTTTTCATATTATTTTCTCAACGAGTAAATTCTTACAAAATATAGTAAATGCAACAATTATTTTAGTTCCTATTTCTGCTTTAGGAGGATTTTTAATTGGATTAGTTCGTGGTTTTCTAGTAACCTTACTAATTTTACTTGCATTACATATTCCATGTCATCAATTTAAAATGCTTATGGATAGTGAACTTGCGAATACAATTCTTTATAAAATACCAATCGTATCTGATTATGTAAGTGATATTTCAAAATCAGAATTAGAAGTTGCGGATTTAGTGGTTGATATTAAAGATAAAAAGATTACAAAGAACGAAGCTAACTTGAAATTAATTGATAGTATGATAAAATATGATGTTGTAGATGCACATACAGTTAAACAACTTGATGCATTAGATAAATTAAAAGATATTGAAGGAATAGAAGAATTTTTAGATCAATATAAATAGGAGGATATATGAAATATTTAGAAAAAGAAGAAGAATTTGATTCTATTATTGGATCTGGTAAAGTTGTTGTCGATTTCTATGCGGATTGGTGTGGACCTTGTAAAATGTTAGGACCAGTATTAGAAACAGTTAGTAAAGAACATGAAGATATTACTTTCTTAAAAGTAAATACAGATGACTTTGATGAGATTGCTATGAGATTTGGTATTATGTCTATCCCATGTGTCAAAGTTTTTGAAGATGGAAAAGAAGTAAAATCAAATGTTGGTTTTATGGATAAGAATCAATTAGAAGACTTTATTAAATAAGTCTTTTTCTTTTTGTAAAAAATTGCTATAATAAATTATAGGATAAAATAAGGGAGGCATATCTATGAAGTACGTTTATTTATTTACGGAAGGTAATAAAAATATGCGTGATTTATTAGGAGGAAAGGGTGCGAATCTAGCAGAAATGACATCTTTAGGTTTACCTGTTCCTCGTGGCTTTACAGTTACAACGGAAGCTTGTAATAAGTATTATGATGACGATAAAAATTTAGATGAGGAGATTGTTACTCAAATTCAAGAGAAGATTAAAGAGTTGGAAAGTATTACTGGTAAGACTTTTGGAGATCCAGTTAATCCATTACTTGTTAGTGTTCGTAGTGGAGCAAGAGCTAGTATGCCTGGTATGATGGATACGATTTTAAATCTAGGTATGAATGATGTTGTTGCCGATAGTTTTGCTGAGGTTACTGGAAATGCTAGATTTGTATATGATTCTTATCGTCGTTTTATTCAAATGTTTGCAGATGTTGTCATGGAATTACCAAAAGAAAATTTTGAGGGATTATTTGATCGTATTAAAGAACAAAAGGGAATTACTTTAGATACGGAGTTTAGTGCAGAAGACTTAAGAGAAGTTGTTAAGATTTATAAGACTGAGTATTATAATTTATCTGGTGAATATTTCCCACAAAGTCCTGAGAAACAATTAATAGAAGCTGTTAAAGCGGTTTTCCGTAGTTGGAATAATGATCGTGCTATTACATATCGTAGACTTAATGATATTCCACAAGAGTGGGGTACTGCTGTTAATGTACAAGAAATGGTTTATGGTAATAAGGGTGAAACTTCTGGTACAGGAGTTGCCTTTACTCGTAACCCGGCTACTGGTGAAAATAAACTATATGGTGAGTATTTAATGAATGCTCAAGGAGAAGATGTTGTTGCAGGTATTCGTACTCCTCAAAGTATTGATACTTTAAAAGATGTTATGCCTGAGTGTTATGAAGAATTTCAACGTATTTGTAATATCTTAGAGAATCATTATCATGATATGCAAGATATGGAATTTACGATTGAAGATGGTAAATTATTTATGTTACAGACTCGTAATGGTAAGAGAACTGCAAAAGCTGCTTTAAGAATTGCGGTTGATATGGTAGAGTCTGGTATGATTACAAAGGACGAAGCTTTGATGCGAATTGAAGCAAACCAATTGGATCAATTATTACATCCTAATTTTGATGAAGATATGCTTGCATCTTCTAAGCCAATTGCAAAAGGATTAGCTGCTTCTCCTGGGGCTGCTACTGGTAAATTATGTTTTACGGCAGAAGATGTTGTTAAATTCCATGAAGAAGGAGAAAAAGATTTAATTCTTGCTCGTGCAGAAACTTCTCCTGAAGATATTGAAGGAATGAATGTTGCTCATGGGGTTCTTACCGTACGTGGTGGAATGACTTCTCATGCAGCTGTTGTTGCTCGAGGAATGGGTACTTGTTGTGTATCTGGATGTGGGGAGATCGTTGTTGATGAAGCAAGTAAGACTTTAACTACTGCAGATGGTACGGTCTACCATGAAGGAGACTGGATTAGTTTAGATGGTTCTACTGGATATGTTTATGGTAAACAAATTGATACGATTCCACCAACTATTTCAGGAGATTTTGAAACTATTATGAACTGGGCAGATAAACGTGCTAGACTTGAAGTTCGTACGAATGCAGATACTCCAAAGGATGCAAAACAAGCTCGTGAGTTTGGAGCAAAAGGAATTGGACTTTGTCGTACAGAGCATATGTTCTTTGAAGAAGAAAGAATCTTTAATTTTAGAAAGATGATCGCAGCTGATACTCTTGAAAAGAGGGAAGAAGCGTTAGCAAATATATTACCTTATCAAAGAAAAGACTTTGAAGGGTTATTTAAAGAGATGAATGGATATACCGTAACAATTCGTTACTTGGATCCACCTTTACATGAGTTTTTGCCTCATACCGATGAGGAAATTCGTGAACTTGCGGATGCGTTAGATATGAGTTTTGAAGATTTAAAGAATCGAGTAGAGTCTTTAAAAGAATTTAATCCAATGATGGGTCATCGTGGATGCCGTTTATCGATTACTTATCCAGAAATTGCTAGAATGCAAACTAGAGCCGTAATTGAGGCTGCTATCAATGTTCAAAGTAAGGGTATGAAAGTAATTCCTGAAATTATGATTCCATTAATTGGAACGGTTGCAGAACTTAAGTTTGTAAAAGATATTGTAGATCAAACAGCTCGTGAAGTAATTGAAGAAAAAGCAGTTCGTGTAGATTATGAAGTAGGTACAATGATTGAAATACCTAGAGCTACTTTAATTTCGGATGAGATTGCTGAGTATGCAGAATTCTTCAGTTTTGGTACTAACGACTTAACTCAAATGACTTATGGGTTCTCTAGAGATGATGCTTCTAAGTTCTTAAAAGATTATTATTCTAAGAATATTTTAGAGCATGATCCATTTGCTTCTATCGATGAAGAGGGTGTAGGAAAACTTGTTATTAACTCTGTTCGTTTAGGAAAGAAGACTAGACCAAATATTCAATTAGGTATTTGCGGGGAACATGGAGGAGATCCTAAGAGTATTGATTTCTGTCATAGAGCAGGACTTACTTATGTATCATGCAGTCCATTCCGTGTACCAGTAGCTAGACTTGCTGCTGCACAAGCTGCGATAAGAAATGAAGAAATTATTTAATGAATAAAAGACGTTTTATACGTCTTTTTTTGTCTCAAGTATATTGCGGATCAGTGAAATCTTTTGTTTTGTGATATAATAAATCTAGGAGGATGATAAAGTGAGAAAAAATATTAAGACTACTGAAGGTATATTTCCTATGCCAGTATTAATGATTGCAACATATAACGAGGATGGAACAGTTGATGTTATGAATGCTGCTTGGGGAACAATGTATGAAAGAGATCAAGTAATTTTAAACTTAACAGAATCTCATAAAACAGTAAAAAATATAAAAGAAAGAAAAGCGTTTACTGTTAGTATTGCTGATAGTAAGCATGTTAAGGAAGCAGATTATTTTGGAGTAGTATCTGGAAATAATACTCCTAATAAATTTGAAAAGAGTGGTTTAACTGCTACTAAATCAGAGAATGTTGATGCACCAATTATAAATGAATTTCCACTATGTTTGGAATGTGAATTTATTGAATACAATGATTGTGGAGTTCTAGGAAAAGTTGTTAATACAACTGCAGATGAAACTGTAATGAATGGAGAAAATGTAGATATTTCCAAAGTTTCAGCAATTGCATTTGACCCATATACTCATGGATATTATGAAGTAGGCCAAAGAGTTGGAGATGCATTTAAAGATGGTTTTCAATTGAAATAATAAAAGATTTACTTTTAAGAACGGATGATAATCCGTTTTTTTATGCTATAATGGAAATATGAAATAAAGTTCATATTCAGGAGATGATAATATATGGCTAAAAAAGATTTTGTTGAATTATCGAAAAAATGGTTTGATAATCAAGCACCAGTATATGATGAAAAGAATGTTATATTGTATTCGAAATATGGGAAAATTAGTTGTCATAACATATGCGAGTACTTAAAAGATAAAAAATATAACAATTTATTAGATATTGGATGTGGTACTGGTTATTTAATTGATATGTTATCGAAAGATAATCAGGCAAATTATACTGGGTTAGATTTATCTCCAAAAATGATCGATGAATGTAATAAAAAGAAAATTAAAAATGCAACATTTATAGAGGGAAAATCTGATGAATTACCATTTGATGACAATACTTTTGATGTAGTTACTTGTTCTCAAAGTTTCCATCATTATCCAGAGACGGATAAACCTCTACAAGAAGCTTTAAGAGTATTGAAGCCTGATGGGTTATATATAATATCTGATACTGGTGTTGGTCCATTTAAGAACTTTGGTGTAAAATTTGATGATTTTGTTTATAGACATTTTAGTAATACTGGTGACTGTAATGTTTCTTATATGGAAAAAATGGAAAAAGATATGGAAAAGAATGGATTTAAAAAGGTTTATAGTAAAAAAATTACTACCTTTATATACATGGTAGTTGGAAAAAAGTAAATGGATGAGAGGAATCTCATCTTTTTATTTTTTTGTGTAACTATTAAAACACCCTTGACTTAAAGTTCACTTTCCCTTGTATAATGATAATGAGGGGAAAAGTTGATAACTTATTCTATAAAAGAAATTGAGATACGATGATAATATTCCTAATATTAAGAAAGAAGGTTAATTATATGAAAGAAGAATTAAAATTAGTTAATGATTGGGATAAAGTTTTTCCTAAAAGTGATAAGGTTAATCATAAAAAAGTAACTTTTAAAAATCATTTTGGTATAACTTTAGTTGCTGATATGTATGAGCCTAAAGAGTATGAGGGTAAATTACCAGCACTAGCTATTTCTGGTCCTTATGGTGCTGTAAAAGAGCAATCAAGTGGATTATATGCACAAGAGATGGCGGAAAGAGGATTTTTAACAATAGCTTTTGATCCATCCTTTACAGGAGAGTCTGGTGGAAGTCCAAGATATATGACTTCCTATGATATAAATGTTGAGGATTTTCAATCTGCAGTTGATTATTTAATTAGTTTAGATCATGTTGATTCAGAACGTGTTGGAATTATTGGTATTTGTGGTTGGGGTGGAATGGCGCTTCAAACTGCTTGTATTGATACAAGAATAAAAGCAACTATCGTATCAACTATGTATGATATGTCTAGAGTTGCAGGAAATGGATATAATGATTCTCAAGACAATGAAGAAGCAAGATATCAGTCAAGAGTTAATTTAAGCAATCAAAGAAATGAAGATTACAAATCTGGAGAATATGCTTTAGCAGGTGGAGTTATTGATCCTGTTCCAGAAGCTGCTCCACAATTCTTGAAAGATTATCATGCCTATTATAAAACTCCGAGAGGATATCATAAGAGAAGTTTAAATTCTAATGGTGGATGGGCAATTCAAACTAATACTTCTATGATGAATGTAAGATTATTCCATTATTCTAATGAAATAAGAAATGCTGTAATGATAGTTCATGGAGATAAAGCACATTCTTGCTATATGGGACGTGATGCATATGCTAATATGATAAAGGATAGTAAATATACGGATATTAAAGAATTGGTTATTGTACCAGATGCGACGCATTGTGATTTATATGATCAAAAAGATAGAATTCCATTTGATAAAATTGAAAAGTTCTTAAAGAAACATTTAAAATAATGAATATTTATTATTTTTGTTTTTGTGGCGTTTTAGTGAGAATCAAAGGATTCTCCTTTTTATGATATAATGATTAGGAAAGAGAGTTGATTTTATGAAAGTTATTCTTATTAATGGTAGTGCTCATATTAAAGGTTGTACTGCTAGAGCTTTAAAAGAAGTATCTGATACTTTGAATAAAGAAGGTATTGATACTGAAATTATTAATGTTGGTAATAAAGATATTAGAGGTTGTATTGCTTGTAATACTTGTCGTACTAAAGGAAAATGTGTATTTGATGATGAGGTAAATCTAATTGCAGAAAAATTTGAGAGTGCAGATGGAATCATTGTTGGAACTCCAACTTATTATGCAGGATCTAATGGAACAATTCTTTCTTTATTAGATCGATTATTTTACAGTACTAGTTTTGATAAGACTATGAAAGTAGGTGCTGCGGTTATATCTTCTAGAAGAGCAGGATCTACCTCCGCTTTTGATGAAATTAATAAGTATTTTACTATGACAGGAATGCCAATTGTTTCTAGTACCTATTGGAATGAAGTTCATGGATTTACTGCAGAAGATGTAGAAAA
>JAFUFG010000237.1 GCA_017470045.1 Bacilli bacterium
CTCAAATTAAAGATCAAAATAATAGAATGAAATACGTTCTCGAATCATTTGTATCAAATGGTGCACCAGAAGAAATACTCTACGAAGCAAAACCACATATCGGAACGGATATACTTGTTGAGGTAGTAAAAAATATGAGAGAAAAAATAATTTCTTTCGGTGGAACATTCCGCTACAATACTACGTTAACCGATATCGAAATAGAAAATAACAAAGTCAAAACAATTACGTTAAATAATACGGAAAAAGAAAATGTAGATAATCTAGTTTTAGCAATAGGACACAGTGCAAGAGATACCTTTGAAATGTTAAATCAAAAAGAACTAGATCTACAAGCAAAACCATTTGCAGTAGGAGTTCGTATTTCTCATCCACAATCGATGATTAATCATTCTCAATACGGAGAAGCTAGTAAGTATCTTCCACCTGCTTCTTATAAACTAACGTATCAAACAAAATCTGGTAGAGGAGTATATTCCTTCTGTATGTGTCCAGGAGGATATGTAGTAAATGCATCAAGTGAGGAAGGAAGACTTGCGGTTAATGGAATGAGTTATTCGAAAAGGGATAGTGAAAACGCGAATAGTGCACTTATTGTGACAGTAAGCCCAAAAGATTTTGGAGATCAGCCACTATCTGGATTAGAGTTCCAAAGAAGTCTAGAAGAAAATGCCTATAAAGTAGGTAATAAATCAATACCAATTCAGCAGTATCTAGATTATAAAAACAAAAAAGAAAGCACAACAATCGGTGAAGTAAAACCAATCATAAAAGGAAACTATAATTATGGTGACATCAATAAAATATTCCCAGATTATATAAATGAATCTTTAGTAGAAGCAATTGAAAATTTTGGAACAAAGATAAAAGACTATAATCGAGATGATGCTCTATTAATGGGAGTAGAATCAAGAACATCTTCGCCAGTTAAAATTCCACGAGATGATAACTATGTATCGAAAATATCAGGAATTTATCCTTGTGGAGAAGGTGCAGGATATGCAGGAGGAATTACTTCTGCAGCAATAGATGGAGTAAAAGTTGCTGAAGCAATCGCAAAAAATATTTAGAAAAACAAAAAAATAGTGTATAATTTTTAATAGGTGAGAACATGGAAAAGAAAAAATTAAAAAAGAAATGGTTAATCATTTTACCAATCGCATTAATCGTTCTAATTGGGGGAACTATTGGTGGAATATTCATCTATCAAAATATCAATGGAGTAAGTTCGAAATTAAAAGTCCAACTAAATGGAAAAAAATCAGTAACGGTAGAAGTTGGAAAAGAGTATAAAGAAGATGGTTCTACTGCCAAATACGAAGATTCCGATCTAACAAAAGATATCAAAGTATCTGGTAAAGTAGATACAACAAAACTTGGTACTTATCTTGTAAAGTATACGGTAAAATACAAAAAGCAAACGAAGAGTATTACTAGAAAAGTAACAGTAGTAGATAAAGTAGCTCCTGAGTTAACATTATCCGGAGAAGATGTTTCTATCATTGTAGGAAATGATTATAATGAACCTGGATATTCAGCAAAAGATAATTATGATGGAGACTTAACTGAAAAAGTAAAAGCAACCAACAATATCAAAAAAGATGAAGTTGGAGAATATCAAGTTACATACGAAGTAGAAGATTCTAGTAAGAATAAAACAACCAAAACTAGAAAAGTAAATGTTATTGAGAAACCAAAAGTAGTAAGTGCTGGAGGTCAAGGAATCGCAGTATTAAATTATCACTTCTTCTATGATCCAAGTATTGGACAAAGTTGCGGAGATAGTATCTGTGAAAAAATTGGAGACTTTAAAGCCCATTTAAAATGGTTTAAAGACAATGGTTATAAGACATTAACAATGACAGAATTTAGAGATTGGATGTATGGCTATACGGAACTTCCAGAAAAGTCTGTATTAATAACAATAGATGATGGAGCAGCTGGAACTGGAAAACATAATGGAAACTTATTAATTCCTGCTCTAGAGGAATATCAAGCACATGCAACATTATTCTTAATTACTGGTTGGAGGGATATCAGCAATTATCAAGGTTCCAAATATCTTGAAATTGAATCTCATACCAATGATATGCATAACGAAGGATGGTGTAGTGGGGTAACACGTGGTGCAAGAATGCTATGTCAAAATAATGAACAAGTATTAGCAGATTTAAGAAGATCAGTTGAAATTGTAAAAAGTAAAAAAGCATTCTGTTTCCCATTCTACGCATACGATGATAGAACAATCGGCTTAGTTAAAGAAGTAGGATTTGAAATGGCTTTCGTAGGAGGAAGTAGAAAAGCAAGAAGAACGGATAACAAATGGGCTATCCCAAGATACCCAGTTATTCAATCTCATTCGCTAAACGATATTATTGAAATGGTTAGCTAGAAAGAGGTGACATCATGATTAAACTAGTTGAGAAAATAGAAGATGCAAAATATATAACACATAGCGGTACAATGCATGCGGATGAAGTGTTCGCAACAGCTTTCTTAAGTTTATATAGAGGAGATATCTTAATCTATAGACAAAGCGAAGTAAACCCAGAAGATTATCCAAATGCATTAGTGTACGATGTTGGAAGAGGAAAATTTGATCATCATCAAATAGATAGACAAGTAAGAGAGAACAATATACCATATTGTTCTCTAGGTCTTCTTTGGAAAGAATATGGATTGGATTTTTTAGAAAAAAGAGGAGTCGAGTACGCAAGCGAAGTTCATCAAGCAATTGATAAAGACTTCATTGAAGGAATCGATGCAATTGATAACGGAGTATTTCCTAAGTTAGAAGCTCCATATAAGATTAAAAATATTTGCGATATCATAAAAATCTTTAATCCAAGTTATGGATCTGGTCAAAATGAATCTACCCAATTTTTAAAAGCAGTAGATGTTGCCAAAAGCATCTTTGAAGAAGAAGTTGCCAGTGTAACGGGTAGAGTAAAAGCAAGAAATCTAGTCGAAGCAAAAATTGAAGAAGCAAAAGAAAAGCATTATTTAGTATTAGATGAATTTATGCCATACGAAGAAGCTGTATTTAATAAAGATGAGAATAAGGATATCTATTTTTGCATTTATCCTTCGAATCGTGGAGGATATGCTGCAAAAACGATTTCCATATCTCCAGAAGATAGAACCGATCGTATGTCATTCCCAGAGGAATGGGCAGGTCAAGACAAGCAGCTAGAAAATATCAGTGGTGTAGAAGGTGCAACTTTCTGCCACTTAGCAAGATTCTTAGTATGTGCAAAAACAAAAGAAGCAATTATAAAGTTAGTAGAAATGACAATTAACAAAGAAAAAAATGACAAGTAAAATAGATTTTTATTTGGAATCATTGACAAAAAAGAGTTCGGAAAAGATAATAAATAAGGAAGAGGTGGAATATGTACTACAATGGAAAAAAAGAATTATTAAAGAACATTTTAATAATTGGTATTATTTTAGGAATAGCCGTAGTATCTACACATTATATTTATTATAAATTTCAAAAAGAAAGAGATGTCGATTATAACTCAAAATCATTAGATATCGTATTTCACGAAAAGGCTGGAGCAAATATCACAATCGAAAAAGCAAAACCAGTAACGGACTCTGTGGGATTATCATCAAATTCATATACATTTACAGTAAAAAATAATTTAACAGAACCAGTTAAATTTAAAATAAATCTTGTAGATGATTTAGAAAAAATACTAGAAGATGATTGCCAAGATATTACAATGGATAAACATTTTATTAAAGTATCTTTAAAAGAAGGTAATGGTCCAAATAAGATTTATCTATTATCAGACCTAGAAGATGGAACAATCGGAAAAGTAAAAATTAAAGCATTAGAAGAAAAAGATTATACCATTCGTCTATGGGTAGATAGTAATTATGAAGGTAATAGTAATCACCATTACCATGGAATCATTAAGGTAGAGGAATAATATGATAGATTTAACATTACTTAGAAGTCATAACGTAGAAAAAATTGATATTACCGACAATTATACGATTCCAAAAGAATACTATGATAATACCGAAGTAATAGATATAAAAGATGTTCAAGTAGAAGGAAATATCTGCTTGAAAGAAAGTGAAGAGGATTACGAAGAAGAATTCGAATACGTAATTGCAAAAATAAAAGGGACTCTTATAATAGAAGACTCTATCTCATTAGAACCAGTAGAGTACCCATTTTCGATAGAATATGATGATTTTCTAGAAGAAAATTGCAAAAAAAGCGAAAATTCTCTTGATATATTTATGTTTTTGTGGGAAAATATTGTACTAGAGGTCCCACTACACTATACTGAGGTAGAAGATCTAAAGAAATTTAGTGGGGATGGTTGGCGATTAGTAAGTGATTATGAACCTACTAATACGAACAATCCCTTTAAGGAATTATTAAAAAATTTTGATAAGGAGTGATTATAATGATGAAAATGACATTAGATATCCAAATGTTCGCTGTTCCATTCCGTAAAGTTTCTAAAACAAGAAAAAGAATGAGAAGAAGCCATAATGCTATGGAACTTCCTGGTGTTACAAAATGTCCAAGCTGTGGTGAAGTAATTAAACCACATAGAGTTTGTACAAAATGCGGTAACTACAAAGGAAAAAAAGTTGTTGAAGTAAAAGAAGCTGAATAGGCTTCTTTTTTTATTCTCTTGAAAAGAATTCAATTTCATAATACAATAGAAGAGAATAATAGAGGTAAGACTATGGTAAAATTGAAAAGATTAAATAAGAAAAAAGGATTCACGATGGTTGAGTTACTAGCGGTAATCGTTATTTTAGGAATCCTTAGTACGATTGTAGTGGTTACAATACGAGGTGTAATCGAAAAAGCAAAAAGCAGATATTATAATTCACAAGAAGAAAGTATGGTTGCAGCCGCAAGAAGTTATGCGGAAAAGGTTCAAAGTAATTTACCAAAAGTACCAGGACAGACAACCCAAATTCCATTAGAGGAATTAGTAAAAAGTAAATATATTGATGAAGTAGTAGATTATAGCAAGAAGAATTGTAGTTCAGAAAATTCTTATGTTACGATATTCTATTATGATAATAACTACTATTATATTCCATATTTAGAGTGTGATAGTTATCGAACTCCATTAGATGGAAAGAGTAAAGACTTTAAAGTAAAAATTGATTTTAGTGGCGGTGTAAATGATGCAACAGCTACCATCAAAATTAAAGAGCCAAATGAAGGACTTGCATCTTATCAATATAAAATCTATTCAAACGATAAAGAAGTATATTCAAGCACCTATTTAGATGGGGAAGGAAATAAAGAAGAGATTAAAAAAACAAATACATTAACCGACTA
>JAFUFG010000238.1 GCA_017470045.1 Bacilli bacterium
GAAACAAAAAACTAATAAAATCACCAATTCGAATAAAGAAACGAGACAAAAAATTATCATAGGTTTCTACTTTTGGAAGATAATTTGAAGCAACAATAGATTCGCCATTTGCTAAATCTTTCTCAAATTGTTGCATCGCTTCCTCAGGGATTACCTTAGAAGAAGATAATTGATTATAATAACCCCCAATACTCATAAAATAAATCGTAAAAAATAGTAAACCAAGACATCCGCCAACAAAAAGAAAGAGAGGTTTTAAATTATCCTTCATAATAAACCTCCAAAAAACATTCTGAAAATGCTAACGCAGAATTCGTAATCTCCGATACCGTGTTCTCTTCTCCACCTACTTCAATCAATATGGTATAAGGAGAAAAATCTTGATTATAAACCCCATTTACTCCAATACCACCCTTCTGCATAATTCCTTTACAAAGACCAGGATATTTCTCATCTAATTTTTTCTTAATTCGATCCGTAAATTCGTAATTCAAAGAATAATTAGGATTTTCTAATCCAATCAAAAACAAAAGAGAAGCATAAGACTTATCTTCAATCAAAACTGTAGTACGTTTCTTATCCAAACTATCTCTATGAACATCAATAAAATAGGATAAAGAAGAATACTTTTTCTTTGCCTCTTCCATCAAAATTCGACTAGCTCGATAACTAGAAGCATAATTCCAATTATTTTCTTTTAAAATGGTAGCCACACTCTTATCTTCCGATATCGTCGGACAATTATTTTGTTGTAATTTTGTCTCAATAATATGATTTACAGTAGTAACAGTAACAGATGGATACAAAGGATTATTCCCATACTCTTCCGTAGGATGTGAATTATATAAATAAACTACAGGTTCTTTCTCTTTATCCTTTACAAGGGAAGAGTCCGTATCTTCTTCATCCGTAACTTCATAATCCGGAAAAGCAAGATCAAAAAAGAATTTCGAATACGCATCTTGAATAACGCCCTCAAATTTTAAAAAGTACTGGAAAGAAAAATAAATACCAAAACAAAACATAAGTAAATAGAAAAAAAACTTTCTCCGACACTTTTTCCTCTTTTCCATAATACATCACCAATCTTAAGGTAACAGAACAAGTATTCTTATTTTGTCGAAAGATAAGACTTATGTAAAACTTTATTAATCGATTCCCCAATTAAATAAGAAAAAGAATCCATCACATAATCAACATCTTTCGATGTAACAATAAAATCCGCATTCTCTAAATCCGTAACCATACTTCGAATATCAACAACAGTAGGAATTCCAATCGCAATCACATTGCACCCTAAAGTGTTAGAGGATAATTCCCCACGATCATTTAACACACCACTACCCGGAGATATTCCGGAATCCGTAATCTGAATCGAATGATTCATTCGCTCTACACTACTAGTACATAAACTATCAATAAAAAAAACAATATCGGGATGAACCAAATCAACAACACTCTTTATTAAATCCACTGAATTAATACCAGTAGATCCAAAAACATTCGGCTCAAAAATAGAAACATTCGAATATCCCTCTTCTACATCACCAAAAGAAAACAAGTGTCTCGTAACTAAAATTCGATCCAAACATTTTGGAC
>JAFUFG010000239.1 GCA_017470045.1 Bacilli bacterium
AATTATATCATATTTTGCTTTATTTGTAAAGTTTTTCGATGTTTAAAAAAAGAACTTGAATCTACAAGTTCTATTTCTTTAGAAATTTTTCCATACTTTTAATTCTGTTCCATCTACTTCATAGATTCCTAATAGTTTCTTTTTATAGGTAAACATTACTTTATCTTTAATATTCCATATATTATCTAGTCGTTGTCCATTTCTAATTGCTTTTAAATAAGTCTCTTCTATTTCAATTTTTGGATATTCTAAAACATCTTCTATTCGGTAGATTTTAAATTGATCATTACGGATTTGATCTAGAGTTGATGCGTCTTCTAAGGTTACTTTTCCTTGCTTTGTTCGAATTAAATTGGTCATAGTAGCAAATGTACCTAGACTAAGACCAATATCATCAATCAAACTTCTAATATAAGTTCCCTTTGAAACTAGTGTTTGGAAACTAAATGTATCTTTGTTTTTTTCTAATAATTTTATTTCTTTGATGGTTACTTCTTTTTTTGGTAATTCTACTTCTTTCTCTTCTCTAGCGTATTCGTATAATTTCTTTCCTTTTACTTTTACTGCAGAATAGATAGGTACTTCTTGTAAATAAGTCTTTTTAAATGACTTTAATACTTCTTCGATTGGAAGATTATCTGGTACTTCTTTCTCTTCTATGATATTTCCTTCTGTATCCCTAGTATCGGTTCGAATTCCTAGTTTAACTTTTGCGATATACTCTTTTTCTTTTGCTGTTAAAAGTTCTACAATTTTTGTTGCTTTTCCAATTGCAATAATTAATACTCCTTCTGCCATAGGATCTAGCGTACCAGTATGTCCTACTCTTTTAATTCCAAATAACTGACTGATTTCTTGTACAACATCATAAGAAGTCATTCCATATTCTTTTCTTGCAACTATCAAGGCACTATAGTTTTCTACATAATCTTCTAATGTCATTTTCGATTCTTCTAAACGTTTTGCAATAAACTTACCTGTATAGCGAATATAATTATTCTTTTTTGGAAATCTTTTAATAAATCCAAAATCTGTCAAATACTTGGATATGTCTGCATTGCAATCAATGACTAGAGATAAGCCAGTATTCATATCATCGGTTCTTTCGTACTTCTCTTGTAATAAATGACCTCTTGCTATATCGATTTCAATTCCTTTATCTTTTAGAAATTTATTTAATTGTAGATAGTGCTCATAAGTCTCTTGTTCTACTAAGATTTCTTTTCCTTGAGTATTTTTTGTATTTACAAATTTTGTGTATTTATAGTAACCATCTGTAATTGGATGCTCTTTATCTACGATAATCGTTTTTCTCATTTTGAAGTCCTCCTAATAAACGCTTACTAGCATTTATAATGTCTTCTTTTAATTCTTCATTTTTTGGATACTCTACTAGATTTCTCATATAGTAGACCATATCATATATATCTAATCTTTGTTTTAAATATGGATGAGTAAACAGTTCTTCATCATACTTTTTTAAATATGGCATAATTGTCTGATAGTCTTCATATTTCGTATAGGGTTCTGTTTCTTCACTAGCGTATTTCCATGGCTTTCTTGTCATTCGATAAATAATATCTAATTCAAAGTCTAATGGAGCAAAGATTGCTCTTTCAAAATCAATGATTTTAATAGTTCCATTATGATAAAAAATATTATCAAAATGTAAATCATTATGTAGAAAAGAAAAATCTTTATTTTCTCCTAAAAACTCATCAAATCTTGCATATGCATCTTCTATGATATCAGATTGTTCTGATGTAAGAGAACCATTTTCCAAGGCTTTTTGGTAAGCCTCTTGGAATATTTGTTTTTGATATTCGCACCAGTCATAAGGCTTTCCTTTTTCTTTATGAAATTCTTTTAACGCTACCGATAATTGTCTTATGATATCTTCTCTTTCGGATTCTTTTAATTTATGCCAAATATGGAATAAACTAACTCCCTCTACTTTTTCTAATATTTCATAGTTATATGGTAATTCCTTTTTTTCAGTACTTTCTTCTATTAATTTTGGAATATAAGAATTATTCTTGTTCTTTAAATAAAAGTTTATTTCTTTTTGAAAATTCTCTTCATTATCCATATTAGTACAAATTTTTAGTATATACTCATCATTAATACTATAGATAGTATTGGTAAAACCAACATTTACTTTTTCTACTATTGGATTTTCTCCAAACAAGTTTTTTCTTTTCTTTACAAATTCTTGTATTTGATTTTCCATAGTATCATCTCCAAACTTATTTTACACTATTTTTCTTTTCAACAAAATAAAAAAGTATCTTACGATACTTTTCTTTATTTTGATTTCTTTTCTGGTAATAAGCTTTTGAAGTATACTCCAGTACCGAAACTTACTACTAAGAATGTTACAAATCCACCAATAATTGGGATGATTCTTACTAAATAGATAATTACTAATGCTAAAGCAGTATAAGCATATTTATTATTAATCTTATCCTTTAAGAACCAGTTTCCTAAGTAATAAGCAGTTGGAATTGCAGATAAGTAGATTGCTACTCCATAAGCGATTAATCCAAGTACTACTACTGGGAATGGTATCATTAATGCAATTGCAGAAATGATTGTTGCAATAATTGCAAGTACTGGAGTTGCGAATAATACTCCTACACCATATCCTACATTTACTAGAGATTTTTCTAGTGACTTTTCTTCTTCTTCTAATTTTTGGAAGAATGGTTTAGCAATGAATAAAGCAACACATGCAAGTATGATCATTGCTAAACAAGCTGTTACTTTTTCCATAATGATAGAAACGATTACTGTTTCTTTATCAACTTCTACATTTGTTGATTCATAAGAA
>JAFUFG010000240.1 GCA_017470045.1 Bacilli bacterium
AAAAAACAAAGATATAATAATGGTATAGTAGAGGAAGAGTGTTATGAAAAAGAATAAAATGGTGGAAAATGATAGTTGGTTATATACCTTACTATTAAGTACTTTAGTTATTTTAACAGAATCTTTAAAAACATATACGTTTCATATTAATGGAGTAGATTTAACATATTCTTTATTTCTATTACCATTAATCTATTTATTAACAAACTATATTACAAAGAAATATAATTATGCGAAATCCGTATCTGCCATCTGCTTATCTGGAGTTGCAATGGCAACATTCGTAATGGTAATGAGTATAGGGTTAGGAATTACAATTCGCTTCCCATCTTTAGTAGCAGAATTAGGTGCCTATATTGCAAGTCAAATTGTAAATTTATTTATCTATTATTTCTTGCTACAAAATACGAATCAACCAGTAATATTAACGATTATGAATTATTTATTCGCACTAGTAGTTTATTATATGCTATATACTTTATTTGATATGGATTATGTCATAACAGATACGTATTGGATCGGCTATTTTACAACACTAGTTATTCAACTCGCAGAATGCATAATACTTGGTATAATAGACAAAAATATAAAACGAGGACTAGAAGAATAAAAAATCTCTTACAAAAAGAGATTTTTTTCTTTGCTTTTCACCAAACTTGTTGCTAAAAATGTTATAATATAATATGAGTTAAAATAGACAAAAAGGTAGGTGATAAACATGAAGAAATTCAAATGGAATCGTTTCTATACCATTCTAGTTTTACTTATGTTTATCACCGTAACATTCGCATCTTTTAATACGGATCTATTCATCAATGGAAAAGCATACTTACGTGTAGATGAAGCCATTCGAATTATCGACATCAAATTATTAGAAACAGCAAATGAAGGATATGAAACTTTTGAGCCAGAATATGATAAAAATGCAGTAACAATGGATGCCAACTTACCAAAGCAAAATTCATCAGTTACCTATCAAGTGAGTATTAAAAATTCTTACCCTTATGACTATGATATAACAGATATTTTGGAAGATACTTATACCAATTCAGATGTAAAATATGAAATTGTTGGAGTAGAAAAAAATACAATTTTACCAGCAAATACCACAACAACTTTTACCATTAAATTTACCAATAATAAAACTATCACAGAAGAAGATGATGTATACGAAACAAAAGAGTATACATTTAACTATACGGGAGGAGAACAAGTATTCACAGTTCCATACGATGGAGAATATACTCTGGAAGTATGGGGTGCCCAAGGAGAATATAGTGGAGGATATGGTGGATATTCAAAAGGAACAATTTCTTTAAAGAAAAATAAATAATTATATATTAACGTTGGAGGAAAAGGAACATATAATTGTGAGAATAATATTTGTTTAGGTGGCTATAATGGTGGCGGAAACAATCACTATGACAAGACACAGTGGGGTACTGGAGGAGGAGCTACGCACATAGCGTTTGTAAAAGGTCTTTTAAAAGAATTAGAAAACTTCAAAGAGGATATCTTAATTGTCGCTGGAGGCGGCGGTGGTGGATATAGTTATTTATCAGGTGAAGGTGGATCTGCTGGTGGATACATTGGTAATTCCGGTATTTATAGAGAAGGTTTTATACAAGCATTCGGAGGAACTCAGACAAAAGGTGGAACAGGTAAAAGAGCAGGTTCTTTTGGACAAGGAGGATCACATACAACTGGAAATTGTTCTGGCGGTGGAGGTGGTTTCTATGGAGGAGGAGCCGCATATGGAAGTTCATCTGCAGG
>JAFUFG010000241.1 GCA_017470045.1 Bacilli bacterium
AAAAACAGATGAAGATGTCTATAAACTAGTACAAGATATCGGAGAGTATCAAGCAGATAAAGTACTCGCTACACGTTCTGATATTGAAGATACAGTTGAAGATTACATCAAGAACCGCAATTATAAAAATATGAAAGACTTTAATGAAACTAACTACGATCGAATATTAATACAAAATGAGATTGAAGAAAAACAACAAGAACTAAACGCAATGCAACATGATTTAGACTCTACTGTTGTTAAAGCAGATACACAAAATCAAGAGTTAGGAGGTAAATAAAATGGTAAATGTAGATATCTATGATATAGACGGAAAAGAATACATGTTATTAGACCGAGTAACTCAAAAGAAGAATACCTATCTTTATCTATCCAACGTAGAAGAAGGAAATGACTACATTATTCGTAAAATCAATCCAAAAAATGAAGAAGAAATGATTCCACTAGACTCCGAAGAAGAAGTAAAAAAAGCAATCCTTCTAATTACCAATAAACAAATTGAAAACTAAAAGAGAACCGAAGTTCTCTTTTTAATTTTCAAAACAATCGATATTCGCATCAATCAAATGCGTACCTTGTAATTTCGTAACCCAAGAATCCGGAATAGAATCTCCTCCATAATAGATACTAGCCATACATCCAACAATAGAAGCAATCGTAGAAGTCTCTCCTCCAAGATTAATTGCCCCAAGAATTGCTTGAGAGTAATTATCACTATTTAAGAACACAAATAAAGCCGCCTCAAGCGTAGAAACAACATAACCAGTTGTCTTAATCGTATCCATAAAAACATCTCTTAAATTGGTCTTTAAGATGCTATCAAAGAGTTCTACATATTCGTTCCTATGGTTCGATAAATCTAATTCGCTTAATAATTCCAAAGCAACATGTTTATCTTTTCCAACCATTAAGTAATATAAATACATAACATATAAATAACAAGCAATAATACTAATATCGTGACAATGAGTTAAACCAGAAACTTGGCGAACAACTTTTAATACTTCTGAAGAATCTAGTTTATTTCGATAACAGTAATAAGCAACTGGTCCCATCATTAGAAGAGAACCACTTCCATTATTATTTAAATTAATTCCGCCACATTTCTCAATTGGAGTACCATCCAAATACTTCGTAATAGCATCCGTAGTAGTCTTTCCAAGTGGAAATAAATCTTTCTGAATACTATAACGATATTCAAAAACATCTACGAAACTTTTCATAAGAAATTCCGAATCAATTCCATATTTCGAAATCGTAGATCCGCATGCTAAGGCAAGAGACGTTGGAACACTCCATACTCCGCAACCAAAATCCAAAAATGGAAGCATCGTAGTAACTGGATGTTCTAACAATTCATTACGATTCATCCCAACTAATGGAACTCCCATCGCATCCCCTACTGCAATTCCTAGAATCATATCACGATAATTCATAAGCATCACCATTATAAGTATACCAAAAATGTTATATTTACTCAAGAAAGCAAAATATTATATAATGAATCTAGGTGAAGAATATGTTAATCAGTATCTGTGGGAAAAGTGGTAGTGGCAAATCTACTCTAGCAAAACAATTAAACGAAGAAATAAAAGATAGTATTTTATTAGATATCGATAAAATTGCTCATAATATCTATAATATCGATGCTTGTAAAGAAGAAATGATTGCTCATTACGGAGATTACATTTTAACCAATAATGAAATCAATCGAAAAATTCTAAGTAAAATTGTTTTTACTTCTGAAAAAGAAATGCAAGTACTAGAAGAAATTACTTGGAAATATATGGAACGTATTATGGATTATCAAATCGATAAATACAAAGATAAAGTAATAATACTAGAATGGATTAATCTGCCAAAAACAAAATATCTAAAAGAATCCAAAATCCGAATTCTTCTAGATACGCCTGACAGTATTCGAAAAGAAAGAGTATTAAAACGAGATAAGATAACAGAAGAAGATTATGAAATTCGAGACTCTGCTGCCCTAACCTACGATAAATCCGAATTTAACATAATATTAAAAGAAATCAATGAAGAAACAATAGAAAGGATAAAAAAAGAACTATGACAAAAGTATTATATCCAGGAAGTTTTGATCCAATCACAAAAGGACATATGAACATTGTAGAACAAGCACTAGAACTATTTGATGAAGTAGTAATCGCTGTATTACCAAACTCTTCCAAATCCGCAATGTTTACAATAGAAGAAAGAATGAATCTAGTAAAAGAAATTTATAAAAATAATAATAAAGTAACAGTCGTGACTGGACAATCCGCATCGGTAGATATCGCCAAAGAAAATGGTTGTAAAGCAATCATTCGAGGATTACGTGGATTAAGTGATTATGATTATGAAGTACAAATTGCTCAAACCAATAAAGAAATATCATCCGGAACAATCAATACGATTTGTTTATTCGCCGATAAAGAATATCAATTCTTATCTTCATCCATTGTAAAAGAAGTATTCCGAATTCATAAAGATATTTCAAAATACGTAACCCCAGAAGTCATTCAAAAAATGCAAGAAAAAAACATGTAGTATTACATGTTCTTTTTTTATCCGTATCTACTCTGTAACTTCGAAATCTTCTAATGAGCCATCTTTCTTTACTAATTTCGTAATAGCTTCTTCTGCACTCTTTAATTTCTCATCACAAAGATTTGCAATCTTCATAGCTTCGCTAAATTGATTAATCGCATCATCTAGTGGAACTTCTCCACTCTCTAATTTCTTAACGATTTCTTCTAACTTTTCTAGATTTTCTTCAAAACTTAATTCTTCTTTTTTAGTTGCCATAAACTTCTTCCTCCCATCTACCAAGTCGGATTAGAATTGATTTTATCAGTTCTTTATACATCGACATATATGGTCTTTTTAATAATTCTTTGATTTCTTCTTCACTCATACATAGTAATAAAGCATTTATATGTTCCGCTAAAAGATCTAATTCTTCATCATAACCATCATTTTGGTTTAAATTTCCAAATTCATAAATATATTGATCAAATTGTTCTAACATTCTTCATTATCCACTTCTTTATAACTAATAAGAACCGTTTTAACACTCTTAGGAATTACCATATAATAATAACCAGCTACTTTCCCTTTAAAAGTACAATTCTTAACATTACAAGGTTTCTCATACGAAACATCTATTGTTATTTTATTTTCTTCTAAAACGTAATTCGTAATAACTTCTTTTCCATGATTTTCACAATAACGATAATCACTCTTTACTACTAAAACATTATTATCTTTAAAATCTTCTTCCTTCGCAATATCACTTTTTCTCATTAATCGTTCATACTCTTCATAATCTTTAATTAAATAGAAACTTTCATCATTTGGCCAAGGGAAATAGATTGGTTCTTTAATAAAATCATGATCCTCGATAATAGGAGAACCTGTTTTATGAATCTTATAGGAATAACCCAAAAATACAAGTAAGAAAAGTAATAATACAACGGAAATAAATATTTTTACAATTTTAGTTGACTTATTTTTCATATTACAATACCTCTACATCAATAGATCCATCTTGTAATTCTACACTAAGTTTATCTTTTGATTTTATATCTTTTATACTACTTATTACTTTATCATCTTTTTTGGTAATTGAAAATCCTCTTTTTAGAGTAAGTAGTGGACTTAAAGGTTCTAATTTACTAACTAGATTTAAATATTTATTGCTCTTCTTATCAAGCAATAAATACGGATTTTGAAAGATATAAGAACTTTTAATTCGTAAAAATTGTTTTTCTTTCAAGTTCGCTAAAGTCTCAAGGCTATGTTTTAATCGATCTACTAAATTATCAAATACCATTTCTTTGGTTTGATAAATAGTAATCGGATTCGTAAATACGTATTTACTAGTTACGTTATCTAATCTCTTACGATACATTGTAACGTTATTAACCATAGCTTTATTCAAACGAATCTTTAATTGATTTAAATAATTCGTAACATCTTGTAATTGTGGTACTGCCATTTCTGCAGCTCCTGTAGGAGTTGGTGCACGTAAATCCGCAACAAAGTCCGCAATCGTAAAATCGATTTCATGCCCTACTGCACTAATACAAGGAATACTACATTCATAAATAGCACGAGCAACAATTTCTTCATTGAATGGCCAAAGGTCTTCAATACTTCCTCCACCACGGCCGACGATTAACGTATCTAATTAATAAGACTCTGCTCTTTTAATTTGCTCTACAATATCCGCTGCAGCATCTTCGCCTTGAACCAAAGATGGAAAAAGAATGACTTCACAAAGAGGCCATCTACGTTTAATCGTAGAAATAATATCTTTGATTGCTGCACCAGTTGGAGCGGTTACAACACCAATTCGATTTGGAATCTTTGGAATACGTTTCTTAACACGAGGATCAAACAATCCTTCCATCTCTAACTTTTTCTTTAATTGTTCAAAA
>JAFUFG010000242.1 GCA_017470045.1 Bacilli bacterium
CTTTTTTTGCACCTAAACCATTAGAGGCAATAACTGCAACTAGAGATGCTACCACTAATGTTTTTCCAACGGTTACATTTTTACGACTAACTTTCATTTTGTTTACTACTTTTCCGATTACTCTTAAGGCATTTTTACGGAACATATAACGGTCGAATTCTTTTGTGATTGCCATAACATCACTTTTGATATAGCCTTCACCACGTACTTCATGGCCATGTTTTGCAGCAATATTAAGAAGTTTTAACATATTTTTTTCTTTTCTTACTTTACGATATTTTCCTTGTTTATGAATATCTGCAACAAATTTTTCGTTTTCATCGAAATAGAATTCTATATAATTTCTCATATTTGCCTCCTATGATTCATTTACATCTATGATGGAGAATAGGTCTTTGTTATTGTTTAATTCTTTTATGTTCATAACAACTCCTTCTCCAATTACATTTCCACCTAAATTTATAATTTCTTTCTTAATCGCAGTTATCGTATTTCCAGTTGCGTATATATCATCTAGAATATAAAAGTTTTTTCCTTTATAAGTTGTATTTACTAGTTTTGGTAATTCTAATGTATCTTTTCCATATTCTTTTTCATATTCGAATTGAGATTCTACTGTAGTAGGAGGAAGTTTTCCTTTCTTTCTTACAGGGACTAATCCAATATTTAGTTTTGTTGCAACTGCTGCTCCAAATAGGAATCCTCTTGCTTCAGGTGCAAGAATATAATCGATTTTTTTGTTTTTTAATTCTTCTACAAAGATATTTGTAATCTCTTCTAAGGATTCTTTTTGTAATATCAATGGAGTAATATCGATAAATTCAATTCCTTCTTTTGGCCAGTTTTTCTCGGTACGAATAAATGTTTCACATTTCAAATTATTTTTTAATATCTTCATATCATTTCCTACTTTCTAAAATAATTATATCATAGAATTGCTTTTTTTATTTTGGTATGTGATAATTAACTTAAAATAGGGTGATTGTATGAAAGAATATTTAGAGAAGAAGTTTCAACTTTCTTCTAGGGGTTCTAATATTAAAACAGAAATATTTGCAGGGATAACGACTTTTCTTGCGATGGCTTATATATTAGTCGTTAATCCAAATAATATTTTATGGGGTGGTACAGCTGATCCTAGATTTTCTAGTGTTTTTATTGCGACTGCTTTAGGTGCTTCCATTGGAACTTTAATTATGGCACTGATTGCGAATATGCCACTTGCTCAAGCTCCTGGAATGGGACTTAATGCAATGGTTGGTTCTATCTTAGGAGGTTCTTTTGGTTTTGCTTTTTCTTATGGTAATGCTATGAGTCTTGTATTATTAAGTGGTGTTTTTTTCTTACTAATTTCTTATCTTCCTGGAGGAAAAGATCCAACTACTGGTAAACGAGTGTCTATGAGAGAGACAATGTTTGATGCTTTACCGAAACCAATACGAGATAGTATTTCTGTAGGAATTGGATTATTTATTACTTTTATCGGATTACAAAATGCGCATTTGATTACTAGTAACGAATTTACTTTAGTACAGTTAGTATCTTTTAATGATCCAAAGGCATGGGTATCTGGGGGAGATGCTTGTTGTGCAATTGTTTGTTTATTTGGATTAATGGTTATTGGAGTATTAAGTCATTATAAAGTAAGAGGTTCTGTTATTTATGGAATTTTATCTGCCACTTTACTTGCTATTCCATTAGGAGTTGCCGATTTATCGATTCTTTCTGGAAATGTTCCGGGTATCACTTGGGATTTTGGAAATAGTTTAAAAGAATTCTTTCTTTCTGCTAAAGGAGAACCAGTATTTTTATCAATCTTTAAAGGTGGTTTTTCTTTTCCAGTAGGATCTTTCTTTACTTGTTTGATGTTAGTTATTTCTTTTTCGATGATTGATATGTTTGATTCGATTGGAACAATCGTTGGTTGTTGTAGTAGTGCAAAATTAATGGATGATAATGGAAAACCACATGACTTTGGAAAAATTATGAGTGCTGATAGTTTATCTAGTATTGTTGGTGCTTTTATTGGAACTAGTACGGTTACAACATTTGTGGAAAGTGGTACTGGAGTTAGTGTAGGTGGAAGAACTGGTATTACTTCCATTGTGACGGCAATATTATTCTTTTTATCTATCTTTATCTTACCAATATTTGCTTTTATTCCTACTAGTGCAGCAGCTTGTGCATTAATCTATGTAGGGGTATTAATGATTGCTCAAATTAAAAAAGTAGATTTTACTCACATAAAATATTCTATTCCAGCATTTCTAACAATCGTTATGATGATTCTAACTTATTCGATTACTTCTGGAATTGGTTTAGGTGTTATAACTTTTGTTATTCTAGATCTATGTATTTATGTTGTTGATTTCTTCCGATTTGTAAATCATGATTTTAAAGGAAAAGTTCCAAAACTAGAAATTAATTGGGTTACTTTCATTGTTTTCTTATTATTCTTAATTTATTTCTTTGTACCGATGGGAATTTAAATAATCTGTCAACATTTTAGAGTTGACAGATTATTTTTTGTGTGTTATTATGGAGGGGAATTTGAGATGAGAGGAGTGAGAATATGATTTTATTTGTAATTATTTGGAAATTAAGACAATTTATATCTATGGATTTTGTAAACGGCTTTGGGAAGTACATGTTCTCACTTGTTTTTAACGTATAAAAAAATTTTATTCGATTAAAGAGAGCCTTTTACAGAAGGCTCTTTTCTTTTGTAATTAGGAGGTGTGTGGTGAATGAAAAAAGCAAAAAGTTTTAAAATATTATTTCACTATTTGAAAAAAGACAAACTAAAAATGATTCTTTATATCTTTTTGGTTTTAATGACATACCTTCCTGCTTTATGTGCAGCATACTTTTGGGGTAAAGCTGTAGAATTATTATTAGTAAAAAATCTATACGGATTTCTATCTTATTTACTATTATGGGAAGGTATCTATATTATCTGTTATAGTCTTTTACAAATTCCTAGAGATAAATTATATAATTACTTTGAAATCAAATTCATGAGAGAAGTATCGATTGATTTATATCAAAAGATTGATAATTTACCTGCCATTGCTTTTGAAGATATTGGAGTTGGAGAATTTATTAATCGTTTGTATAATGATACGGATCGTGTTATGTCTCTTTTAAATTCATTAATAAAATTAATTTGTAAGGGGTTCGTAGTAATCGTTGTATTAGTATTATCATTTTACATATCTTGGATCTTAGGACTTGAGATTTTTATCTTTGCTTTCTTAATGGGTATCATTTCTTATATCTTTTTCCCTCGTATTAAAAAGACTCAAGAAAAGATTAAGAAACAATCAGATGATTATGTAAAAGTAGCTACAGAAAACATTACTGGAATTCGTGAAATAAAAGCATTAGGTATTAAGAAGAATATAGAACATAATATCTTTTCTTCTTTAGATGGTATTTTTAAAGAAGAAAAGAAGATTCGTAATTACGAAGTTATTTATTTTTCTTTAAATAATCTATCTTATTTTATCTTACAATTTATTATATTAATTACTGCAGGTAAGTTCTTTGTAGAAGGAAAAATTGTTTATGCTTTATTTACTATGTTAGATTCTTATATTTGGAGAATTGATGAAGTTGTTGAATCGATTTCTGACTTTGGAGTGAACTATAATAAAGTTACAGTTTCTTTAAAGCGAATTGATGAGATTGTTAATAATCGTCTATATGAGGATGAAAAATATGGAGATAAGGAATTAAAGAAACCAAAGGGTATTATTGAGTTTAATGATGTTAAATTTAAATATAAACCAGAAGAGGAACTTACTTTGAAGGGGTTAAATTTAAAACTAGTACCGAATGAAAAAATTGCTGTAGTTGGTAGAAGTGGTAATGGTAAATCAACTTTGTTTAATCTATTATTACGTTATTTTGATACAACTGAAGGTTCTATTACCATTGATGGAGTAGATATTCGTGATTTAAAAGAAGAATCTTTAAGAAATACGATATCTATTATTCGTCAGGCTCCATTCTTATTTAATATGAGTATTATGGATAACTTCCGATTGGTTAAACCAGATGCGAATTTAGATGAGATTCGTTGTGTATGTAAGAAAGCCTATATTGATGAGTATATTATGTCTTTACCTGAAAAATATGATACGGTTATTGGAGAAGGTGGAATTAACTTATCTGGAGGACAAAAACAACGTATTGCGATTGCAAGAACACTACTTTTAAATACTAAAATTATTTTATTTGATGAAGCAACTAGTGCTTTAGACAATGTATCTCAAGAGTACATTAAGAAGACAATCGATGATTTAGTAAAAGATCATACTGTCGTAATTGTCGCTCATCGTCTGTCAACTATTGTCGATGCAGATGTCATTCATGTCATTGATAAAGGATGCCTTTCTGCATCTGGTACTCATGAAGAATTACTTGAAAAGTCTAAGGTATATCAACAATTATATTCTATGGACTCAAATTCAGAAGAAGAGTAATCTCTTCTTTTTTTTGTCAAAAAATGTCATTTTATAGAAAAATAAAAATATCTATTATATAATTAAATTAAGATATGGAAGTGGTTACCATGAATCAATTATTTTTTGTATCTTATGTATTTCAATTCGAAGGATAGTACTATTTTTATGGTGCTATCCTTTTTTTGTTTCAAGGAGGGGAGAACATGGAAAAAGAAAAAGAATTAGAGAAGCAATTGCTTGATTTATTATCACATGAGAAAAGTTTATCTTCTGTTTGTGATGCGTTGAAGATGGATGATTATGAAGTATTAGGAATGATTAAAAAGATTAAAGAAGATGGTTCTAACATTGTTATTAATCTAAAAGATGATGATATCTATATGATCAATCGAGGAGATATTGAATTAGAAGATGATAAGAGATATGAATTTCATACGGATAAGAATCATGAATTTAAATTTGTGGCGATATCGGATACTAGATTTGGATCAAAGTATCAACAGTTATCCATCTTAAATGATATTTATCAGAAAGCTCATGATATGGGATATCGCAATGTATTCTTATGTGGAAATATTACAACAGGTTTGTATGATATTACCGATATTTATGGTGAGACATCTTTTTTAGATGATACTCAAAGACAAATTGATTATATTCAAGAGAATTATCCAAAAGTTGAAGGAATGAAGACTTATTTGGTTAATGGGAAAACAGATTCGAAACACTTAAAGAAAAATATTACTTCTATTGGGAAAAAATTAGCAGAGGGAAGAGACGATTTCATTTATCTAGGAAATATTTCTGCAAATGTGATGATTGATAAAACTTTTATGCAAATTTTAGCTGCTAATTTAGGAAAGACTTATACCGTTTCTTATCGTGCACAACAGCAAATTGATTCTTATCGTAGTGAAGATAAACCAGACATCTTATTAATTGGTGGATATTTACAAATGGAGAAGTTTACTTATCGTGGAGTTTCTTGTATTTCTGTTCCATCTGTTTGTGCAACAACTCGTGAAATGAATGATAAACGTTATTCCAATGTTGTAGGTGCTTGGTATGTAACAGTTAAGACTGATGAAAAAGGAAAACTAATTAGTGTTAATGCTATGAATTCTCCATATTATGTAACGAATAAAGATGATTATAAAAATGCAAAAGTATTAAAGTTAGGAGGAGAAAAACATGACTAGTAAATTAAGTATGGATCAAACGAATAAATTATTTCGTTATATGAAAAATGGTAGTAGTATTGACGACTTTATGAAGAAGTTTGATTTAAGCCGTAAAGAGTTAGATGGTGTATTGATGGCTTGCAAAATCTATGGAAAAGAAGTTGATATTGTTACGAAAGATGATAAAGAAGTATTCGAAA
>JAFUFG010000243.1 GCA_017470045.1 Bacilli bacterium
AAGAGGAAGACGATTCTGTAAAGACTATTGATGATTTAATTATGAATTCTATCCATTCTGATACTTTTAAATTTATTTTGATTAATGATAGGCGTTTATCTTCTATCGATGACCGTGAGTGGTCTGATTATTTAGACTATGGGTATGGTATTATTTTAGGTACTGAAAAAGATAACCAAAGCTTGATTGAAATGAATGATGTTTATGATGATGTAAAAATTAATAAAGATACTGCTATTGTAGTAAATGATTATAAAATAAAATATATAAAATTTATCAGGGACAGGAGGTAGTATGAAAGAAATATTGGTAACAATTTATGTTTTATCTTTACAGCAAGAATTTGATGTTTTTATTCCAATCAAACTTGAAATGAAAGAGGCTTTGGATTTAATTCAAAATACTATTGTTGACTTATCAAATGAGAATTATGAAAAAAAAGATAATGTGGTACTATTTTCTGATTCTGGGAAAATAATCAATAGTAATAATCCTGTAAAGTATTCTGGATTAACTAATGGATGTAAAGTGGTTATGGTTTAAGAGAAAATCTATTTGATTTTCTTTTTCTTTGTATTGACATTCGTTTCTTTCAATGCTATACTAAAGTTGCTAATAGGATATAAAAAAGTTATGTTAATTGTTATTTCTAACGGAATAATTTTTAACGATTTTACTTTTTTGAAATTCTTATCATACTATTAGTAAAATTACAATTTTTAAAATGGAGAAGGAAAACTGCCAAAGGTAGACGGCTAAGCTATCAATGATTATGCGATGTATCGAAGTATACTTTGCCTCCCTGTAAACCAATTTGATTTGTTTTTTTATCAGAGAAACAAATCTAATAAAAATACATGATATGGACAAGTAGGTCTGTTAGTATTTTTGGAATGCAAATGGTATCATTGACTTTGCATTTTTTTTTACGTAAATTTCTCCTTTTTATTGATATTAATGTTATCTTTTTGTCTTTGTGTGATATCATAATAATATGGAGGTATTTGTATGAATGATAATAATGTATCTTTAGAAGAAGTTGGGTATGTACCAGATGATGATTTTGTTTATAATCCTATAGTAGAAGAGGATACTGAGATAATTGAATCTGAGATTCAAGAGTTTGAACCGTTTCGAATTGATGAAAATATGCCTGAAGAATTAAAAGCACAATTACTTCGTTTTAATGAAAAGAGCCGTAATTTTCATAATATTGTAACGGGTAATGATATGGATTTAGTTAATTATGATAAGCAACTTTCTTCTGCTAGTGATTCTTTGGAAAGTGATGAAGATGAAACAGGTGAAATTGCTAATGAAGAAGAAGTTATTGATGATATTGAGGAAGATGATAGTGTTGAAATAGGAAATTTATTTTAATCGTTTTGGCTTGTTGACTTCTCTTATTTTTATTGATATAATCGTTTTATAATAATTAGGATTGGGAGGATTAATATGAGTAATAGTTATAAGTCTGGAAAATGGTCTGGTTCTTTAAGCGCTGATCTTAGAGGTGACGCTTCTAAAACTACGCCAACTTTAGGTTATGATTATGATATTGAAGAAAAAAATCTAAAAAAGGCTCAAGCTAATATTAAAGCTACTATTAAAGCTATTAAAAAAGAGATTACTGCTTTAAAGAATCATGCTGATACTGGTAAAATGGCTACAGTATATTTAAATAATACAGTTAAACGTTTGGATAAGGTTCAGACTGAATTGGATAATGAAGTTAATACTTTGTCTAATGCTGTAAATAGAGCAGAAAAAGAAGAATATATGCGTTTTAAGAAGTTAATCGAACAATGGGCTGCAGCTCAAAATAGTGGAAAATAGAAAGGATGATTATATATGGCTGGTAAGCAAAAGAAAAAAGCTGCTTATGCATCAATTAATGAAAAATTTGCACATGCTAAATTACAAAAAATTGATTCTTTAATGGATCAGTTAAGAGCTCAGGTTGGAAAAAAAGGTGACGGAGCTAAAGGTGGATCCACAACTTTAATTGGGGCTGTTGAAGGGCTTAATAATGAAGCATATGATGGTGCTACTTTAACAAATGCTTATAAAAGATTTAATAATACAACTTTACCTACTTTTAAAAATCAGATTAATAGTTTAGACATGGAATTTAATGTTATTGATGCTTTAGCTAAATAATATGAGAATAAAGACATTTAATAATGTCTTTTTTTTTGATAAAAAAATTGTTGACATTTATTTTGTTTTATTGTATTATATGTTTCGAAAGGAAGAAAAATAAGTAGTTTTACGATGTTTTCTTCTTCTTTTTTGTTTTCTGGGTGATAAAATGGGGCAATATTTTGAAAATGTGGATTTACCTAGTAAAATGGTAAAAACAGAATGTTTTGTATGTAATCATAAATTTATTTTTTACACTGATAATGGTGTGTTTTCAAAGGACGGTTTGGACTTTGGCAGTAGACTTCTTCTTGAAACAATCCCGCTTGAAGAAGTTGGAGGCAAAGTTCTTGATATGGGTTGTGGTTATGGAGTATTTGGAATAGTACTTAATAAAATTCTTTCTTGTGATGTTGATATGGTAGATGTGAATATGCGAGCAATTCATTTGTCTTCTATTAATATTAAAGAAAACCATTGTAATGGTGTTTCAGTTTTTGAAAGTGATGTTTATGAAAATATTCATTCTAAATATTCTTGTATTGTTACCAATCCTCCAATTCGGGCTGGTAAACATGTGGTTTATGATATAGTGATGAATGCTAAGAATTATTTGGAGAAGAATGGAGTACTTTTCTTAGTAATTCGAAAAGAGCAAGGTGCTAAATCGCTAATTGTCGACCTAAAGAAAATTTATACTGTAGATATACTTGAGAAAAAGAAAGGTTTTTATATTCTTAAGTGTAGTTTTTAATTGACAGGCAATAAAAGATGTGTTATTAATAAAAACTGCAGCTTATCTAGAGTGTGTAAAAAACTATATGTGGGGTGAAAAATAGTGTCATATAAAATTGTAAAAAGTGGTGACTATAGGGAAAGACGTAATTTCTCTAGAATTAGAAAATCTTATGAATTGAAAGATTTATTAGAAATTCAAAAAAAATCCTATAATTGGTTTATTCAAAATGGTATAAAAGAAGTATTTGAAGATTTGTTTCCAGTAGAAAATTTCTCTGGAACTTTATCACTTGAATTTGGTGATTATCATTTTGATGAACCTAAGTATTCTATTAAAGAAAGTAAAGATCGTGAATCTACTTATTCTGCACCTTTAAGAGTAGAAGTGCGTTTGTTTAATCGTGAAACTGGAGAAGTAAAGGAACAAGAAATATTTATGGGTGATATGCCTATTATGACTGATAGTGGTACTTTTATTATTAATGGTGCTGAACGTGTTATTGTTTCTCAGTTGGTTCGTTCTCCTAGTGTTTATTTCAATCGTGAGGTTGATAAAAATGGTAGAGAATTAATTACTTCTCAAATTATACCTAATCGTGGTACATGGTTGGAATTTGAGGTAGATGCTCGTGATGTATTATATGTTAGAATTGATCGTACTAGAAAGGTTCCTATTACCACTCTTTTAAGAGCTTTTGGTTTATCTAGTGATGATGAAATTCTAAAAATGTTTGGAGAAGATGATTACTTAAAGAATACTATTGCTAAGGACTCGACAAAGAATACTGATGAAGCTTTAATTGAAATATATGAAAAACTTCGTCCAGGAGAGCCTGCAACTCTTGATTCTTCTAAAAACCAAATTATTACTCGTTTTTTTGATGAATTCCGATATGATTTATCTAAAGTAGGTCGTTATAAATTTAACCGTAAATTAAATATTTTAGATCGTTTATTAAATCAGACAATTGCTGAGGATGTTGTTGTTGATGGAAATACTGTGCTTGAAAAGGGTACTGTTATTACAAAGGCTAATATTGGTGTATTGAACGATGCATTTAAAGCTGGTTTTGGAATTGTAGAAGCAAAAATTAATGAAGAATTGGATTCTTTCAGTAAGATTCAAATGATAAAGATTGTTGATCCTAGTGATAAAAAGAAGAAATTATTGGTAATTGGAAATGATCAAAGTATTGATATTAAACGTTTAACAATTTCTGATGTATATGCTTCTGTATCTTACTATTTAAATTTATTACATGGTGTTGGTAATTATGATGAAATTGACCATTTAGGTAATAGACGTATTCGTCAAGTTGGTGAGTTATTACAAAATCAATTTAGAATTGGTGTTTCTAGAATGGAGAGAGCTATTCGTGAAAGAATGACTACTCAGGAAATGGAAGAAGTAACTCCAAAAACTTTAATTAATATTCGTCCGGTTACAGCTGCGATGAAAGAGTTCTTTGGTAGTTCTCAATTATCTCAATTTATGGATCAAACAAATCCAATTGCAGAGTTAACAAATAAACGTCGTTTATCTGCTTTAGGACCTGGTGGATTATCAAGAGATCGTGCAGGTGTTGAAGTTCGTGACGTTAACGCTTCTCACTATGGTAGGATATGTCCTATTGAATCTCCAGAAGGACCTAACATTGGTTTGATTACGTCGCTTGCTTCTTATGCAAAGATTGATGAATATGGATTCATTATGACTCCATATCGTAAGGTTGTTGATAGTCAAATTACTGATGAAGTTGAATATTTAACTGCCGATGAAGAATTAGACTATATCATTTCTCAATCTACTGTTGATACAGATGATTCTAATAAAATTATTGCTGAACAAGTAAATGCACGTTTTAGAGGAGAGAATATTTTAGCTAAACCAGAGCAAGTAGATTATATAGATGTTAGTCCACAACAAGTTGTATCTGTTACTACAAGTTGTATCCCATTCCTAGAGCATGATGATGCTACTCGTGCATTGATGGGTGCTAATATGCAACGTCAAGCAATGCCATTAATTAAAACGGAAGCCCCACTTGTAGGAACTGGTGTTGAGTTTATCGCAGCAAAAGATTCTGGTGTTGAAATTATTGCTAAAAATGATGGTGTTGTTGAATATGCTGATGCTAAAAAAATTGTTGTAAAGACAAAAGAAGGAAAAGATGAATATAGACTTGCTAATTTTGAATTAGCTAACTCTAGTATTTGTTCTCATCAAAGACCAATAGTTCATGTTGGTGATAAAGTAAAAGCAGGAACTACAATTTTGGCTGATGGTAATTCTACTGACAAAGGAGAACTTGCTTTAGGAAAAAATATGACAGTTGCTTTTATGACATTTAATGGTTATAACTATGAAGATGCTGTTATCTTAAATGAAAATTTAGTTAAGGATGATAAATATACTTCTTTACATTTGGAAGATTATGAAATGCAATGTCGTGAAACTAAATTAGGACCTGAAGAAATTACAAGAGATATTCCTAATGTTAGTGAGGAAGCTAGAAGAAATCTTGATGAAAATGGTATTGTAACTATTGGTACTGAAGTAAAAGAAGGCGACATTCTTGTTGGTAAAGTAAGTCCTAAAGGAATGGCAGAACTTACTTCAGAAGAGAAATTATTGCATGCTATTTTTGGAGAAAAGACTCGTGAAGTTAGAGATACTTCTCTTCGTGTACCACATGGTGGAGATGGTATTGTTCATGATATTAAGATTTATTCTCGTAAAGATAATGATGAATTACCAGCAGG
>JAFUFG010000244.1 GCA_017470045.1 Bacilli bacterium
AATCTTCATACTTTTCTTTTTCATACTACCAATCCTTTGTTCCTTCTTCTTTTGTATAAAGAATCATTTCTTTTTTGATTTCGTATCCATCGAATACTTCTTTTCTGGAAACCTTAGTTGTTAGTCTTCTAATTGTACTTGGAACACGATGTTGTTCCATTAATGCTTTCTTAATTTCCATAGCCATCACTTTACAACCAATTTCATTTAAGTTTTTCATATCAATATCGATGAAATTCAATCTTTTATCTCCGAAGTCAATTGCTTCTTCTCTTATGGTTGTAAATGTTACATTCTTTTCTACAATTTTCTTTGCAAATTTTTCGATTAATTTCTTTGATTCTGGATTATTTTCTAATCTATTTTTCCATTCTAGTGCTTCTTGTTTGACCTTTGTTTTCTTTGACTTTGGAATTATTTTACTATATTTCCTGTTGATGTCCTCTAAACCTCCATCAAATAAGCCTGAGGCGATTAGTAATCCTCCAATAATCAAATATAACTCTATATGTAATGGATAGATAAATCCTACAATAATAACCGCTATTCCTAAACAAATTCTTAACATTGCCATCACCGGCTTTATTATAACATAAATGATTGATTTATTAAAGAATCCCATAGAAAAAGAGTAGTATTTACTACTCTATTTAAAGATTCCTTTAAAAATGGAATTTAATCCTTTGTTAATTGCTTTATCTAATACTTTATTTACTACTTTATTTGTTGCTTTTGTTTTTAGTTTATTCATTGGATCATTTTTCTTTGCACGTTCTGCTTCTTTCTTTTTCTTTTCTTCCTCACGTGCTTTTTCTTTTGCTTCTTTTTCAGCTTGTTTTGCAGTTCTCTCTGCTTCTTTTTGTTCTTCTATTTCTCTTTTAGCAGCTTCTTCGGCTTCAATTTTTTCTTTGATTAGTTCGTTTAATTCTTCATAAGCAGAATCTCTTTCTACAGCTTCTTCGTATTTTCCAACTAATAGGGAACTATTAATAATCTTATTTCTTTGAATACAATCAATGGTACCCATCTTACTTTGTGGAGGTAGAATGATTGCTTTTTCTACTACTTCTGGTTCTCCTTTTTCATTTTGGAAAGATACTAAAGCTTCTCCTGTGCCTAATGATAGAATTGCTTCTGCAGTATCGAATTCTGGGTTTGTTCGGAAAGCATCTGCTGCTGCACGTACTATTTTTTGTTCGGCTGGAGTATAAGCTCTTAATGTATGTTGTACTCGGTTTCCTAATTGAGCAATGATTTCATCTGGAATATCTGTAGGGCTTTGAGATATAAAGTATAAACCAATTCCTCTAGAACGAATTAATTTTACTACTTGAGTAATTTGTTTTAATCGATAACTTGGCATTCCATCAAATAATAAATGTGCTTCATCAAAGAAGAATACCATCTTTGGTTTATCCAAATCCCCTACCTCTGGCATCTTATTAAATAAATTGGTTAATAACCATAATAGGAATGATGCATATAAGTCAGGTGACTGGAATAATTCTACGGCATGTAAAATATTGATCATTCCTTTTCCAGAAGCATCAACACTTATAAAATCATGAATATCTAGTTCTGGTTGTCCAAAGAATTTATCTGCTCCTTGATTTTCTAAAGTTAATAAGCATCTTTGGATTACTCCTATACTTTGAGTTGTAATATTTCCATATTTTGTAATAAAGTCATTTTTATTATCACCTACATATTGTAGTAATAATCTTAAGTCTTTTATATCATCTAATTTCCAATTGTTTTCTTCAGCAATCTTATAGGCAATGGCAAGCATTCCTTCTTGAGCTTCCGATAATCCTAACATCATAGATAAAATGTCAGATCCTACAGAATCAAGAGTGGTACGAATGGGATGTCCATTTACTCCTAAAATATCCCAAAATCTTACTGGAAAGTTTTTATATTCAAAATCATTGATTCCTAAATTACTTAATCTTTTTTCTAAACTTTCATTTGTTTCTCCTGGAAATGCAGTACCAGCTAGATCTCCTTTTACATCTGCTAAGAAGACTGGTACTCCTGCATCAGAAAAAGATTCTGCCATTACTTTTAAGGTAATTGTTTTACCAGAACCACTTGCTCCTGTAATTAAACCATGTCTATTTGCTTTATCTAATAGGATACTACATTCTTTATCCTTACTTTTTCCGATTACTATTTTATTGTCTTTTAACATATTAAGACCTCCTATATGCTTATTATATCATATTGTAGAAATGAAAAAAGCAGGTTTTATCCTGCTAATACTAAAAGTTTATTATTTTTGGTTCTTCCGTAAAAGAAGAAATAACTGCTTTTCCAGATTCAAAATATAAGACTGCTGTATTGTCATCAAACTCACTATACATATTTCTTAATTCTGGATTTTTATCTAACATATCTTTTTTTGCTTCTAATCGGTCATCTAATACTAGTTTTCCTGTTACTCTAATCCATTGTCCGTTTTTAAAGCCACAGATTTCTACTTTTGGATTTGCTTGGATTTGTTTAAAAACATCTTTCTTCTTTCCTGTTTCAATATATAGATGGTCTTCAAATATTTCTGCTGTTCCAAAAGGTCTAACTCTTGGTTGATCTTCTTCTGTTGTTGCTAAATAATAAACCCCACATTCTTTTAAAAATTCTTGTACTTCTTTCATATCATTCTCCTATAATTCTTCATATATTTCTTTCAAACACATACTTGGTTTATTCTCATCAAAATCCCAAGAATGGAACGAATCTCCTTGGCAAAACTCCCAATGTTTGCATTTTTTACAAGTATCGTTTGATGTTCTATCATCGCTACGGAATGGTTGATATTTGGTTTCCCAAACATTGACAAAACTATCTGTCTTGATATTTCCTTGAATTAGTTCTTTTCTTCTTGGAACATTTGGACATACGAATATATCTCCATTACTTAGAATACTTGCAATTGCAAGACCTGTTAGACATAAGAAATCTTGATGTCTAATTCGATTCGTTCCTTCCATTTTTGGTCCTAGATAATGAGCACATCCATAAGTAATATCTTTCATTTTTCCTTCGTTCTTCTTTTCTTCAATAAAACGGAATAAACGAATATAGTCTTTTCCATCTAATAATATCTCTTTATTATCGTTTGCTCTACCAATTGGTTCACAATTTATGACTCTCCAGTATTTTACATTATAGTCTAATAACAATTGATATAATGCTTCTAATTCATCAATATTTTTCTTTGTTACTACCGTTGTTACTTCTACTACTTGTATTTCCTTTGACTGTTGCATTAATTCAATTCCTTTTAATATTTTTTCATAACAATTTGGTACTTTTCGGAATTTTTCATGCGTTTCTTTTAACCCATCAATACTTATTGAGACTGTCTTCAAATGATTATCTTCTAATTTCTTTACCATTTTCTCATCAATTAACATTCCGTTAGAGGTCATTCCCCAATAAAAACCTAAAGAATTTGCATAATCAATTATATCAAATAAATCTTTACGAATTAGTGGTTCACCACCAGTTACCCATAATCTTACTTTTTTGGGATTATAGCAAAGAGAGATTTCTTTTAATGTTCTTTTTAAATCTTCTGCACTAATTTCTTCTCCTTGCATATTTCCATCACATCTACTACCACAATGTTCGCATCTTGCATTACAACGAGAAGTTACTTCTAAAAACAGAGCACTTAATACTGGACTTTTATATAATTCTTTTCTTGCTTTTCTCTCATTTGAAAGTCTATTTTTTATTTCATCATTCTTAGCTGTCATATGATCACCTCTATTTTCAATATATCATATTTTTCCTTATTTTCCTTTGAAAACTTATTTTCTAAATGTTTTTTCTATGTTAAAATGAATTTAAGTTAGGAGGATATTCATATGGATATTGAAATATATAAAGGAAAATATGTAACTGCTGAAGATGCCAATAATTATATTGATAGTTATACTATTACAAGTGGTTGCTCTATGTTAAATGATGGTGCTTCTAAACTATCAGACATGGTTACAAAATTACAAGTATTAAAAGAAGATTGTTCTTCTTCTAATTTATCCGTACAAGGATCTAGTATGGAACCAATTATAGAGGCTTATATTAAATCTACTATGGATTTTGCGAAATCTATTTCTGAATTAGCGGATACTCTTCATAATACTACTAGAAGAGTTTTAAATCGTAAACAAGTTCTATTAAATGAAGAAGCTCGTGCGAAAGATGAGCAACAAATGTCTTCTTCAGAAGAAATTATCTAGGAGGTGACAGACTGTGATAAAAAATAACGATACTGACTTTATTTTTAATGAGGCAAAGATTGCTGATGCAAAAGATATCCTTTCTGATATTAAACATCAATTAGTGGATGTTGATTATGTTTTATATGATGCTATTGTTAAGATTACTGGTGCCAACGGAATTGAAGAAGTTAAAAAAGAAGATTACTCTATTGATCTTACGAATCCTGAAAAACAAATGGAACAATCTCGTGGAAATCTAAAAGAAATTATGGATACACTAGATAAGCAAATTGATACTATTCAAAAATTTCTTAATAAAAACCAAGATTCTACCGAAGTTAAGAAACCAGAAGCTATTGAGAATAATACCGATAATGTTAATCCAGAAGGTCAAAATAAAGAAACAACATTTACGAAGGAACAAATTCTTGGAGAAGAACCTGTTGAAGAAACTGTAAAAGATATTACCGAAGGTGCTGTTGGTGGGGATGCTGTTGGTGAAACTATAAAAGAAGCGGAGACTGTTCCAAGTGATTCTTCTAATCTTGCCCCTACTGTAAAATTAATTACAGAGGATACACCTAAAGTTATTTATGGACCTCCTAGTATGATGGATTCTAATAATGATGTTACTCCTACTACTCAGGATTCTACTTTTACTACTAAAATTAGTAAAGATTTTACTATTGGTCAAACAGCTATTTATGGACCTCCTAGTATGATGGTAACTCCTCCCGAAGAAGTTCCAACACCAATTGAGCAACCTGTCAATGTAACTCCAACTGTGGTTCAACCTACAACTACTGTTGTAAATCCTGCGCCTGTTACAACTGTTGTTACCCCAGAGCCTGTTGCTAGTACAACGACTGTTCCAGTAGAAACTCCAGTAAGTACAAAGGTTGAAACTCCAGTTACAAAAGAAACGATTAAATCCACTACAAGTATTAAATCTAGTACTCCAACTTCAAGTACTAAATATACACCAACAAGTGCGTTAAACTCTTCTATGAATACTTCTGGAACGGATTCTACCATTTCTACTGCTAATCGTGAAGAGACTCTAAATAAAACACAAATTGGTGCTACAAATAGTACAACTCGATCTTCCATTGATTCTAAGGTGATTGGAGGTGCGGCTGCTGCTGGTGCTGCATTACTTGGAGCTGTAGGTATTGGTGTTGCTGCTACTAGTAAGAAAAAAGAAAAAGATACGGATGATAGTTTTAATAATAATCAAAATTACTATCAAACGGATGAAAATTATAGTGCATAAGAAAAAGAAGGTTTTATCCTTCTTTTTTATTGTTCTAAATAGATAATTTCTTTTCCTAGTGACTTTGCATATTCAATTTCACTACGGGTACTATTCCCAATATGACCACCAATATTCATAACAAATATCGCATCAGATAGTTTAATTCTTTCTTTATGAACTTTATCTAACATGATTCCTTCTTCTTCCGTATAAGACTCTTTTGATGGTCTATTCGGATTATATAGGGGGGTTAGTACACAATTTCCTTGTAATTCAATTTTTTCTGCTTCCTCCATCATTTCTTTATAATATTTCATACTACCACATACTGTTATAACTTTCATATTATCCTACTTTCTATCAAACTCTATTATTTCGTCTAATTCTATTTTTATTTGTTCTGCCTTATCTTCTACGAATAGAAGTAATCTACAGGTTTCGTTATCTTTTACAAGATCTACTTTATATTCTCCGGTCATTAATGATAACCATCCGTTTTGATCTTCGTAATTAATATCAGTTATATATTTATTTATATTTGTTAATGCATGATTATTTACTTTTTCTAAAATCTCAGAAGATAAAGTCGTCTCTATTTCAATTGTCTTACTCTGATCTGTTACAAATGATAGGATTGGACTGATTCCTTTACGAATACTTTTTCCGTCGTTGACTTCAAAATTTCCAAAACTAATTTCTTTTTCTATTATATTTTCTTCTTTTTTATTTATTTTTATCATACTTTACCCTCCATTTCTTCTTTTAGTATATCATAGGCATAAGAAAAGAAGATATTCTTTCTTTTGATCTCCTTATCCTTTTAATATTTTTGATTTTTCATTTTCATACTCTTCTTGTGTAAGAACACCATCATCTAATAACGCTTTTAATTCTCTTAATTCTTTAAATTTATCATTTGCTTCTTTTTTTGCTTCTTTTTTAGGAGAATCTTCCTTTTTTTCTTTTTCTTTCTTTGTAGATGATTTCTTTTTTGGTTTTTCTTCTTTTTCTACTGGTTCTTCTTCTATTTTTTTCTTGTTTTCTTTTTGCTTTTTTCCTTCATAAAAAGCATATTCTTCTGTGAAGGGTAATTCTCTTTTATCGTATTCTTCATTTATTGTGTCTTCTGATTTTAAATTATCACATTTTTCAAGTAATTGATTATAAATTAGATTCCCTGCTTCAGTTGGAAGTTTTAAGTCTTCAAATTCACCGAATCGATTACGAATATATAAGAAGACTACATAAGAGCCATCTTTTCTAATACTTGCCCAAATTACATCTTCATAACGGATTATTTTCTCATAGTTATCACCAAATAATATAAAGTGCTCGGATATTTTAATCTTATTACTTGAATAGATTGGATGCTTGATTATTTCATCCATTACTTTATACATTGTTTCTTCACTGTCATATGTACGATATAACGGGTCTAATTTTGGGTTCTTTATATAATCTTTTTCAACGGAACTTCCTTGAATAAAAAAATAAACTGATACAGCAAGACACGCTAATGCAAATAGTATTTCTCCAATTAAAAAAAGTATAATTGCTCCTAATACAAAGTATCCTCCATAGGTTAATCCTTTAATTCTATGTTTATCTTTTATAAGTTCAAATATTTCTTTTTCTGTTATCATTTCTGCCACCTCTTTTATAGTATATCATATCTTTTAAAACTCTATTATTCCATCATTGTTGGACATAATTTTTAAGTTCATTTCCCATGATCTTCTTCCAGCTTTTCATTGCAAATAGTAAAGTTTTATATATAGATTATAACATAAAAAAGTCGAGAATTTATTCTCGATTAATCAATTTACAATCTTAAAATATTCCGATCTTTTTTATTTTATTATTTCTTTACTAATTTTTTAACCCACTTATTCATATAATCTTCAGATTCTCTTGCTATAACTTCTGCTTCTTTTGATTTACTTGTTTTATTCTTATCATGTAATTTTTCATATTCAGGATTATTTTCTTCTATAAATCCATGCTTAACATTATCATATACTTTAACTTCAGTAGGAACTCCATTTTCTCTTAATACTTTTTCATAATCAAGAGATCCTTTTCCTATTGGTTCATCCCCTGCTAGTATAAATAATGCATCTGCAATTGTTTTCTTTTCTTCTTCGCTTAATTCTTTATATTGGTCTAATATATCACTTAAGAATGCATAACATAGTATTTGACCTTTTACATTAGTATTTTCTTTATGTAATTGTAATGTAGAGGCCATTGTATAATATCCACCTGCTGAATATCCAAGAATAAAGATATTATCCGTATCAACATTATATTTATCACTATTATCAATAAAATATTTAACTGTATCTTTTATTTCATCTATAGCATATTGCTTATTATATTTTTCACTTAATAATTTGTAATTTATTGTTGCTACATTGACATTCCAATTTTTAGAAATTCTATCACTTTCTGTATCTAATGTATCAGCATCTCCTGCTACAAAAGCACCACCATGAATATTAATAATTAATGGTACTTTTTCTTCACTATTTGCTATATAAATATTAACATCTACATCTTCTTTATTATTTCTTTCAATATATAGATGTTCACCAATTAATTCTTCATCCGTTTTAATCATTGCTTTTTGGTCAATTGCTTGAATCTTTTGATCTTTAATAAATTGAATAATTAATAATCCAATCCCTATAGCTATTACTATTACAATAATACCTGCTACTTTAAATATTTTCTTCATAACACTACTCCTTAAGGTTGTAACGTTTGTTACATATCGATATAATTATATTATCAATTTCAATTCTCTTCAATAAACCAAAAAGGAATTGTTACAAACGGAGGTGTTTTGTTACATCATGAATAAAAATGAATATAAGAATAGCATTGTTAAAGAAAGTTTTACGGATGCTTTATTTAATTTAATGACAAAAAAAGATTTTAATAATATTACTATTTCTGAACTTTCAAAGAAAGCTGGTGTCAGTAGATTATCTTTTTATAGAAATTATAATAGCAAAGAAGATATTATCATTAATTATTTAGATACAACAGCAAATCTTTGGTGGGAAGAACAAATTAAGGATAGATCAAGCGATGTTATCTTAGGAATGTTTAATCACTTCTATTCTGAAAAAGATAAATTAAGCATTCTATATAAATCAGGACTATCACACCTTTTATATCAAAATATACTAGATTGTTCTGGTCCAAATAGTAATTTACCAAATAATGAAGCATATACTAATGGATGGATTTCTGGTGGTATATTTGGATTCCTAGATGAATGGATTAAAAGAGGATTTAAAGAAACACCTAAAGAACTTGCCACAATATTTAAAAATAGAAAAAGTTATTATTCTAATATAGATATTATTGAAAATAGTTATTTAAAATAAAAGAAAATCATATTACAGATTTTCTTTTTTCGTAATATCTTAATATTCCAATCATTTATTATCACTAATCATTTTCTTTTTAAAAACTTCAATTGATATTATTAATACAACTACTGTATATATCGAAAACACAATAATGTTCCTCAAC
>JAFUFG010000245.1 GCA_017470045.1 Bacilli bacterium
ATCAGTTTAATTAGTGACGTAGAAGAATACAAAGACGATCCAAATCGAATTAGTCTTATGACAATTCATTCTGTGAAAGGTCTAGAATTCAATCCTGTATTTGTAGTAGGACTAGAAGAAGGAATCGTCCCACATATGAATTCCTTAATGGAAAACAGTGAGTTAGAGGAAGAACGAAGACTGGCATATGTAGCTATTACAAGAGCCAAAGATGACTTACATCTAGTAAATGCAAGACATAGAACTCTCTTTGGAAAAGAACAGGTTAATCCGGTAAGTAGATTTATTGGAGAAATCAATAATGACTTATTAGAGACAAATGTTAAAGATGAATTAAAGCAATCAGAACAAAAAGTCGAAGTCGGAGAAATGTTTAGAGAGGAAGAAGTTGACTATAAAGTTGGAGACTACGTATACCATGAAACTTTTGGTACTGGAAAAGTAGTAGAAGTAACTGGTACATTAATAAGCGTTGCCTTCAAATTACCTCACGGGGTTAAAAAGTTAATGAAGAATCACAAAAAACTATCTAAAATCTAATTGTTTTAAGGAGGAAATTTATTAATGAACAAAGATATTACATTAGTTATATTAGCTGCTGGTATGGGTAGCAGATTCGGAGGGTTAAAACAAATTACACCATTTGGACCAAATGATGAATTTATCATTGATTACTCTGTATATGATGCTATTAAAGCAGGATTCACAAAAATTGTTTTCTTAATTAAAAGAGAAAATTATGAAGTATTTAAGGAGACAATTGGTGCAAGAGTTGAACCACATATCAAAGTAGAATATTGTTTCCAAGAAAATAATAATATTCCAGAAGGATATAGCGTTCCAGCTGATAGAACAAAACCATTAGGTACTGCTCATGCAATGTTATGTTGTAGAGATAAAGTACATGAACCATTCATGATCATCAATGCTGATGACTTCTATGGAAGAGATGCTTATGAAAAAGGAGCAGAATTCTTAAGAAACTGTGAAGAAGGTTCAAACAACTATGGTTTAATTGGATATCTAGTTAAGAATACAATTACAGAAAACGGAAGCGTTAAACGTGGAGTTTGTAAAGTAGATGAAAATGGAAAATTATTAAGACTAGATGAATCAAAAGTAGAAAGAGTAGAAGATGGACGTATCTTAGCAAAACCATTATGCGGAGATCCAGAATTCTATGTAGATGAAGATGATACAGTATCAATGAACATGTTATGTTTCGATACATCAATCTTTAAACATATTGAAGAAAACTTCCCAGTATTCTTCGATAACAACAAGAATAACTTAATGGAATGTGAGTATTTAATCCCAATTCTATTATTTGATTTAATTCGTGATAATAAAGTATCAACAGATGTTATTAAAACAACTGCTACATGGTATGGAGTTACTTATAAAGAAGATGCTGAAAGTGTTAAAGTTGCACTTAAAGATCTAGTAGAATCTGGAGAATATCCAAACGATCTATGGGCAGAGTAAGGGGCTTATATGAATAATAAAACATTACTAATTATGGCAGCTGGAATGGGTAGCCGTTTCGGTGGGTTAAAACAAATTGAACCAATGGGACCAAATGGAGAATTTATTATTGATTATTCCATTTATGATGCCATTAAACAAGGATTTAATAAAGTAGTCTTCATCATCAAAGAAGAAAATTATGAAATCTTTAAATCAACAATTGGGGCAAGAGTAGAACCACACATCCAAACAGAATACGTATTCCAAAATAATGATTATGTACCAGAAAAATATTTATCTCTATTAGGAGATAGAACCAAACCTCTTGGTACTGGTTATGCAATTCTTTGTGCAAAAGATCATATCCATGAACCATTCGCAGTAATTAATGCAGATGACTTCTATGGAAGTGAAGCTTTTGAAGAATCTTCAAAGATGTTAGAAAATCTAAAAGAAACAAAACCATACGAATATGTCATGATCTGTTATAAGATTAAAAATACTTTAACAGAAAACGGTACAATTAAACGTGGGTTATGTAGTGAAGAAAATGGAGTATTAAAAGAAATTATTGAAAGTTATGTAGAAGTTCGTGGTGATAAGATTTTCTCAGCTCCACTAACGGATAAAGAAAATATGCAAGAACTTCCACAAGATCATTTAACCAATATGAATCTATTACTATTTACTCCTAGTATTTTCGAATTCTTAGAGAAACGTTTTGAAAAGTTCTTAGAAGATAACAAAGAAGATTTATCCAGTGTCGAATTCTTCTTACCATACGCAATGTTTGATGCTATGGCAGAAGGATACGCTATTGTAAAAACTCATACGACAGATGCAAAGTGGTATGGAGTTACCTTTAAAGAAGATGCCGAATTAGTAAGAAAATCCATTAAAGGATTAGTAGAGGATAATACCTATCCAAATAAATTATGGAATTAAGAAGTACGTTGTACTTCTTTTTTATTTTTGTTATAATTCTTTATAGAATAGAGGGATTATATGACAGTATTTAATTACTTTCCATTTCAAGAAGATGAAGTAGAGTTAAATCACAGAATTACTCGTAAGAGTAAGGCTGGTTTTATGTTGTATAAAACTCCTGCTCTAGAAAGAGAGGAATGTGATATTACAACATATTTAAGGTTTAAAAGTGATTATAATGACATTATAAAAGAGTTTAATGATACGATGGAAGAAAACTTTACAAAAGAAAAAAATGCCTTTAATCGTAATATAAAGACCTTAAAAATAGTGGAGTCAAAGAATAATATTTTTCATAAAGCAATAGATCATTTTAGAGGAGCTGTAGAACAAGGTTCGTATTCGGATTATCATAACGAAATTGAAATTCGACTTCCAAAAGAAGAACACAAGAAAAAAGTAAAAAGTGTAGTCATGCATGAATTAATTCATATGTCCTCTAGTGTTGATAAAGTAGGTACTGGATTTCATCAAAGTAATATTGAAAAGTCACCAGTTACTTCATTAGGTAGAGGGATAAATGAAGGGTATACAGAAAAATTAAATCAAGAATATTTTTCAAAATATATTGATCGCGGAGTATACGATTATGAAATCGTATTAGCTGGTGGAATAGAACGAATTGTAGGGAAAAAAGAGATGCAAAAGTTATACTTTAATGCAGATCTAAGGGGGTTACTTCGAGGAATTAATCATTATGTAAATGATATGAATAAAGTTGCGAATCTAATCTATGACATCGATAAATTAGATAGTATTCGTAATGAAATCAAAAGAGAAGATGAATATCAAAGATTACGTAATGAAATATCAGAAATCTATTCCAAGAAATTAGACTTAGAATATAGTTTAAATCTAATCAATGAAGAACAATATGAAAGAAAAAAATTCTTCTATATTGATCAGTTTGTCGAACGCGGAATTGCGTATTCTGATAACGTTAAAATGATCGAGAAATCAGCAATCTACTGGATTGAAGATGGACCAATCAAAGACTTTATTAAAAAAGATAAAGAGAAAATTAAATTCCGTCCAGATGAAGTAGATACAAAAGAGATTGTTCCACAACATAATATTGATAATATCGATGAATTATTCGAAGCACATCCAGTAGAAGATGAATATGATTTAGAAAGAAAATCAGTCGATGAGATAAAACAAATGTTACAAGAAGAAAACCCAAATAGAGCTCATCTAATGGAAGTAAAAGATTCCAAACGAGAAGTAATCGAAATGTTGGATGATTACGATAGTTCTAGTATTTCAAATAACAATAAATATGCAAAATAGAAGTACAATGTACTTCTTTTTTTATTTTTGATATACTAATTAACAGGCAGGGATGAATATGAACAAATTAGAAGTAAAACAAGCAATTAATAGTTTATATTTTTTAAAACGAATCAAACGATTAGGAAAGTTCTATTGGAAAGAAAAAGAAGTAGAAAAAGACTTTGATATAAAAAATTATTTATGCTTTGGTAAATGGAATCATATGGTGAATGAATTCGACCAAAAGTTACATGATAACTTTACAAAAGAGCAAGTTTATCACTTTGAAAAGAATGTAAGAGATGTTATTATTCGTAAGAAAAAATTAACTTCAAAGAAAAAAGAAACAGATGGAACAAGAGGTTTATATCATTCTGGAGATAATTCAATCCGTGTATTCGCAGAGAATCAAGAAGAAGAGTTTTATATCAAGGAAAGACTTACTCATGAATTAATGCATATGGCTAGTAGAAAAGATGAAAATAACTGTGGATTTCATCATATTCAAAGAGAAGGACAAACAATATCGATTGGAAAGAATCTAAACGAAGGGTATACCGAATTTTTAAATGCAGCCTATTTTACTTATCACTACAAAGCAGAGTATTATCCATTTGAAAAGATTATTGCTTCTGGAATAGAAAAAATAGTAGGACAAAAACAAATGAAAGATGCGTATTTCAATGGAGATATCTTTGCCATCTTTAAATCTTTAGAACAATATGTTCCGGCAGAAGAGGGTGTTAATTTAATCCATGAGATAGATTGTTTGGACGAAGCAACATCAAAAGAAGATTATACGAATCGTTTTAATCAAATTAAAAAAACGATTGGTAAAATTCAGTCAATCAAATTAAAAAGAGAATTAGAAAATGATATAATAAATACAGAAGAATTTGAGAAAAGAAAATTCTTTGATATCGACTTATATGAGAAATATAACTTTATCTATTCCGATAAGAAGAATTTATGTATTCAAGAGTATAACACTGGGTACAAAGTAATTAGTGATTTCGATAGTATTTGTTTAGATAAAGAAAAAGTAAATCTAAAATTCGATAGCGACGTAAAAATAATAAGATAATAGGTGATACAATGCAAGAAAG
>JAFUFG010000246.1 GCA_017470045.1 Bacilli bacterium
AAGTCTTTCATTACATATTGGTAGCGAAAGAGGGGATCGAACCCCCGACCTTTCGGGTATGAACCGAACGCTCTAGCCAGCTGAGCTACTTCGCCATAAATTTCAAATGCATATTAAGTATAGCAAAGAAAAAACGTGATTTCAAGTATTTTTTTTACTTTTTTTATTTGCGTAAATGCAAATTCTATTGTATTATATACCGATATAAGGAGGACAACTATGGTTCAATTACTAAAAGGTGACGTAAAAAGAATGTCTGTAGATAAATTAGAAATTAATCCAGACGCTACAAAATCACTAAGAAAACAATTAAAAGAAACAGTAGTAAAGAAAGATTCTCTATTCTATCGTAACTTTATCGGAAGAGAAATCAATTTTGAATACGATACTTATTTATGTACTAGAATGGAAGCAGAATCTTACTTATTAGATGGAACATGTAATTCTATTCTATTCGTAGATTACGAAGAATTAAGAGAATCAGATAATATTGATAAAAAAGAATTCAAACAAATGAAAAAAGAATATAAAAAGAAAAGATAGGAAATTCCTATCTTTTTTCGTATGTAAAATATTCATCATCCATAAACATTAATTCACTAGAAATAGAATCTTTTATATGTTGATCACAAATAAAGTCATACTTTTCTACAAATCCTTGTCTTCCAAGTTTCGCAACACTTTTGGAAAACATTCCTTCGATAAAAGACATACTCATTAGAGAATATTTTGGATCAATTCGTACTTCTACTTTATCAAACTCTGTCTCATACTCATCTAGTCCCCAAATCTTACGTTGTCTTTTGCCCTCTTTTGCTCCAGTAATCGCAATTAAAAAATCTTCTGGTAACGTACGATCTAAATAAACTACAAATTTAGACGGTTCCATTACTATTCTTTAATTCCTTAACTTTAAATTTAGAAGAATCTTCAACTGTTTCATCGGTAATTGTAATAGATTCTAATTTACCACGATTACGATAAGCATAATCAAATGGTTTACAAGTAATATTCGATACTAGTCCATTTAATCCACGAGCACCAATCTTTTTCTCTTTAGCAACACTAGCAAGTCTTTGATAGGCTTCTTCAGAGAATAATAACTTACACCCTACTTTATCAAAGTTTTCTTCTTCATATCTTGTAGGAGAAGCATCAGACTTCTTCATGATTTCAACTAAGTTTTCTACACTTAAATCATCCAAATGAACAATGATTGGCATACGTCCCATAAATTCATCTGTCATCATTGCTTTTTCAACGAAATCCGTAACAGTTGGTTCATATTTCTCATTCGAATCATTTTTAGTTCCGAATCCTAAAGTTCCTCTCTTTACTTTATAAACATCATTAAATGCACCAGAAGCAATTACAATCATCTTAGAAGTATTAATAGGAATAGAACTAAAAGATTGACTAGATTCACTAGCTCCATAAGTAGTACCATCTAAGAATTTTAATAAGACATTTAAAACTCCCTTACCAGATACATCAGATTTGGATTCAGATCCTTTTTTGTCAATTTCATCAAAATATACAAGAGCTCTTTCTGCTTTTTCTTTATCAAAATTACAATCTTTTAATAATTCATATAAACATTGTTCAATATTCTTACCAGTGTATCCTGGAATTGTAATTTGAGTAGAATCAATTTCTAAGAAAGGTCGGTCTAAATACTCTGCTAATTTCTTCATAATTAAAGTTTTACCAATACCAGTAGAACCAGTTACTAAAATACCACTTTTCTTTTTACGATTTAAAATCATTCTAGCAACTTCTACAACAATTCGCCTAACATGTTCGTCTTGTGCAACTACAGTCTCTTCAATTTTTTCGGTAATTCCATCAATATCGATCAATTCATCCAAATCTTGTATTTCTTTCTTCTTTTCTGTAGGATTTTCTTTTTCCTTTTCTAATTGATTTGGTTTTGTTTCTTTATAACTTTCTCTTTCTTTTGAAACTTTATAATTTTCATCTTTTAATTTTAATCCGATTAACTTAATAATCTCATTCATTGCTTTTTTATTGGTAGAAAGATTCTTCTTTAATGTTTTTAATTCCTCTTTCGTATAAAAATGATTGTTAATGGCAATGGTTAAATCATTCGCTTCATCTTCAAAACTTTTCTCATCTTCGCTCTTTAAAGTACCCTCTAAAGCACCATTAAATAACTTGATTAAGTCATCCACATTAATTCGAAAAACTTTCTTATTGCCTTCTTCATCGAAAGTACCAATATACATATAATCTTCATGTTCTGCATCATAAGCAGCTGCAAGAGATGCTAATATTTCTTCTTCCGTAGAAGCCCCAGATACTTCTACATCACTTTGATAACGATTACTAAGTTCTTCCAAAGTCATAGCACCAGCAACCACATAAGGACTTTCTCCATAAGACTCATCTACACTATTAACATACAAATATTCTTTTCCTTGATCATCAATAAATGATTCTAATTCCTCATTATGAGTTCCTACTAAAGAACACATAAAATTATAAACATATACTCCATCCGTAATATAATGACGATTTAATAAACTTACAATTCTTCTATCATATTCATCCATAAATAATCCCCCTAACAAGTAACGTCTGTAAAATAAATATATGAAAAAAACCGTTGAAGTGTCAACGGTTTATACAAATATTTACGATAAAATTATATTGATTCTAACGCAAGTTCAATCATTTGGTTAAAAGAGTTTTGTCTTTCTTCACTAGTAGTTTCTTCATGAGTAATTAAATTATCAGAAACAGTAAGAATAGCACTTGCTTCTTTCTTTTCTTTATATGCATTACTAAATAAAGCAAATGTTTCCATTTCTACAGCAACACATCCGAACTCTTCATTTAAATAACGAATATCCGGATTTCCATAAAATACATCCGCACAATGAACATTTCCATAACGAACCGGAATATTTAATTCCTTTGCTTTTTCTTCAATTACTTTATTTAGTTTTTCAGAGCCAGATATTACCATACTTTCATCCCCAGTTAAATCACTTAAATAACTAGAAGTAGAAAAACTCTTGTCTACTAAAATAACATCATATAGTGGAATATCTTCTTGATATGCTCCACAACTTCCTACACGAATAATACGATCAACATCATATACATGGAATAATTCATAAGAATAGATTCCCATACTAGGATTTCCCATTCCAGATGCGAATACCGTTACTTCTTTTCCTTTATAAGTACCTGTATAAGCAAAAATATTTCTTACTTGATTCACTAATCTAGGATTCTCTAAATACGTCTCTGCAATCATCTTTGCACGTAATGGGTCCCCAGGCATAATAACTGTTTTTGCAATATCTTCTTTCTTAGCTTCAATATGTGGTGTCAAATAAAAAACCTCCTATCTACAACATAATCATATCATAGATAAGAGATTATTTTAATTCTTTTTTACAATAAAACGATCTAGTGCAGCAAGAACAGCTGGTAAGATAAATAATACTAAAATGGTGGCACATAAAGTACCTTGAGAAATAGTCATACAAATCTTAGCAGCAATTGCTGTAGCTAAGAATCCAACGATAAAGGTAACAATAATTAACACAGAACCACTCGTTAAAATAGTATGAACTGAATTATTATAAGCATGAATTAGTGCACCCTTCTTATTATACTTTTGACGGAATTCAAGATAATAAGAAGTAAATAATATTGCATAATCAATGGTAGCACCCATCAAAATACTTTGAACGATTAATAAAGAAATAAAGAATAAAGTACCACCAAAGAAAGATAAGATACACATCGTAACATAAACAGCACATTGAATGATTAAGGTTAATATTAATGGAATTAACCAAGAATGGAATGTAATTGCTACTACGATAAAGATGAATATCATCGTAAGAATAGAAATATAATTAAACTCAGACTCAAAAGTTTCATTTAAACCATAAGCCATTGGAGAGTTACCAATTAGATATACTCCTTTTTGGCCTTTTAAATCGTCTTTTAACTCTTTAATAAAGTCAAACGTCTCTTTGCCTTCTGCATCATATTTCGTATTTAAAATCGCTCTAGAATAGTTTGGACCAACCAATAACTTCTTCGCATCACTAATCGTCTTTTTACTATCAATAATTTGTTGTTTTTTATCTGCATCAATAAAATCCGTAAAACGATTATCCTTTAAGATAACATTATTTAAATAAGTAACAAACTCTTCAATTGTTAATTGATCATTTTGATTATATTTATAAATAGAACCATAGTAAATATAAGCAACATCAATTAATTTAAAGTTTAAAGAATCTGTTAATGGTAATAATTGATTATATAAAGATACAGAACTATATCCTACACCATTTAAACTATTATCCATAATCTTATTAACTTGATTTAGACGAACAACATTATTCGAATCTACTCGATCCGAAAAACGACTATTTAAAACATCATTTAAAATAAAATGAATTAAATCATATAAAGATGCTTCTCCACTACCTTGAGTCTTATTCTCAAAATAAGAATAAACTAATTGAACACTCTCGAAATCCGCACCTAATAAATTCGCCATATCATCAGCAGAATAATAATTATTGGATAAAACTCCATCTACTACATTGTTTAAAGTCATTAATTGATTTGCAGTATTCGAATCTAATCCAATACGAGCATCATCTTTATGATCTACTAAGAAATGTAGAATATCAAGTCTATTATTACGAAGAATATTTCTAGAATATAAAGCATATAAACTCTTTGCTTTCTCTTCACTCATTCCAATCATAGAACTCATCTCTTGATAAGAATAAGAATTTGGAATATTCGTAATAATAAAGTTTGCTTTATGAACTAATTCTTTTTGAGAATCATCCATATTATTGGAAATAATAGAATCATTCATATGATTTTCTAGATAAGTAATAAACTCTCTAGGAGTAGCAGAATAACTAGCTTGTACAGTACCTACTACTTCTTTTATTTTCTCAACCGTTTCTTCATCAACATGAAG
>JAFUFG010000247.1 GCA_017470045.1 Bacilli bacterium
AAGATGTTGCTATGCAAACAGCTGCTATGAACCCAACTGCATTAAATAGAGCAGGAGTTCCACAAGAAGATATCGATAGAGAATCTAAAGTTATTAAAGAACAAGTTATGTCTGAAGGAAAACCAGAAGATATCGCTGAAAAAATGGTTGTTGGACGTTTAAATAAATTCTATAAAGAAGTATGTCTTGAAGAACAAGCATTCATCAAAGATTCTGGTGTATCTGTTAAAGATTATGTTAAGAACAATGGTGGAGAAATCGTTTCTATGACTCGTTTTGCTGTAGGTGAAGGAATTCAAAAGAAAGAAGAAAACTTTGCTGAAGAAGTTATGAGTCAAATTCAAAATTCTTAATAATGATACGGATTAAAAAAAGAATAGGAAACTATTCTTTTTTTTGTAAATAAAATGTAAAGAAGACTTTCTAAGCCTTCTGTTTGCTTTTAAAATCAAGGCTTTTGTGGTATAATAGGCACTAGTTATAGGGGAGGATGGTTAAAATGATGAATTCTATTGAAAAATTAGATCAACAAATTGAAATGTTAACATCTAAGAAGTTCCGTGAGAGAACAACAATAAGTGCAGCATTTCAACCAATTGAAAGAAAAAGAAAAGTGATATTAGAGGAACCTACGAAAGTAGATATTATGGCGGATTTATTGCCTGATACGAAGGATGAAACGGTTGTATTCGGAATGAAAGATGCGAATTTAGAGAGTACGAAACAATTGAATAGTATTGATGCTATTCGTTTTGAACGTACTAATCATGTTTCAAGTACAAAGAATTATAATGTAATAGACTTTATTACAGATAAGTATGCTTTTATAAAGAAGTGGGTATATGATTATATTAATACTGGAGATTTAGATGAAAAGATTTCTGATTTATTATCTATTATCTTATGTATGATTATTATTTTTATTGTTCTATTTACTATTATTCTTTAATTTTTTTCAATTTTATAATATAATTGTTGTAGGGAGAGATGAAATTAATGGATACTGAGATGATTACTTTAGAAACAACTGAAAAGATTGACAAAGCTTTAGAAAACTTAGAAAAGAGATTTGCTACTGTTCGTGCAGGTCGTGCTAATCCTTCAAGTTTAGATGGTATTATGGTTGATTATTATGGTTCTATGACTCCATTAAAACAACTTGCTACTATTTCTGTACCAGAAGCTAGACAATTATTAATTAAGCCTTTTGATAAGAGTTGTTTAAGTGGTATTGAAAAGGCAATTCTTACTTCTAACCTTGGTTATAATCCTGGTAATGACGGAGAAACAATTCGTATTGTTATTCCAGAATTAACAGAGGATAGAAGACGTGAATTAGTAAAACAAGTTAAAGCTTTAGCAGAGGAAGCAAAAGTTAGTGTACGTAATATTCGTCATGAAGCTTTAGAAGATGTTGAAAAGGCTGATTTACCAGAAGATCAAGAAAAATCAATGGAAAAAGAAATCCAAGATATGGTAAATGAAGCAAATAAGAGAATCGAAGCAAAATTCAAAGAAAAAGAACAAGAATTACTAACTGTTTAGTAATTCTTTTTTTTGAATTTTTTTCTTTTTTTTTGACCTATAATAAGTTGTAAAATAGACTCGATTATGATAAGATTATTTTGTATACTAGGAAAGTAGGATGAGAATTATGGCTACGGAAAAAAGGGGTCTATTGAAAAACATAATTAATATTCTTTTAGATATATTGATGGTATTATTTGGAATCATATTAGTTATATCGATTTATACCAATTTACAAGTACATGTATTTGGAAGTAAATATGCTAGTTTTTTTGGATATTCTAATTTTGAGGTTCAAACTGGTAGTATGGAACCAACAATATCAGCTGGAGATTGGATTGTAGTTAAGCAAACAAAACAAGTTAAGTTAGATGATATTATCACTTATGAGAAAGAAAATGAGTTTATTACTCATCGTGTTATTGAAGCTTATAAGGGTACGTATATTACTAAGGGAGATGCGAATAATAGTAAAGATGAAGCAATTAACCAAGATCAAGTAGTTGGTACTGTTGTTAAAATCTTACCTGGATTCGGAATTATTCGTAAAACAATCTTTAATCCAATTGTATTAATTGCTTTAATGGTTACGTTATATCTTTTAGGATATGCTTTAAAAGGAAACAAAAAGAATAGTGAAGAAGGATTACTAAGCAAGTTGTTCGATACTAAGATGGTTCCTAAGAAGCCTATTAAAATTAAAAAGAAAGTTGTTGTTCAACCTGTTATTGAAGAAAAAGTTGTTGAAGTCGAAGAAGTAGAAGAGGTTGACGAGGAAATACCTGAGGTAGAGGAAATCACTGAAGAAGTGGTAGAAGAAACAATGGAAGAAACAGTGGATGAAATGGAAGAAGTTAATGAGGATACTGTTTCTGAGGTTGTAGAAGAACCAATTAGTGAAGAAGATATGAATCGTACGATGTATTTCCGTATGGTTAATGTTAGTAAGGAAGATTTAAATAGTAATTCTATTGAGGTACCTCAAGAAGAAGTAGAAGAAACAATGGAAGAAGAAAAGGTTGTTGATGAAAAACCTGAAAACTCTGAAGTTGCTGATAAGATTAAATTAATTCAAAATAAACGTAAGAAATATAAAAATATTATCGATAAGGTAATGTACATTAAGTCTGAAGAGTTAAATGAAATTATTGATATTCTTAATAATAATGATCGATATAAAGTTAATGAATCTACAATTAAAGATGAGTTATTAAAAGATTATATCGATGGAAAATATTATAATTACTGTGGAAATGTTAATGTCGAATATAATGGTAAGAATATGCTTTCTCGTATTGATGGAGAATTAAAAGCAAAAGGAGATTCTTTAGTAAAAAAATATAAAGGCAGCGATAGTAATTATCCAGGCAAAGTAAAGAAATTTGTTAATCTATTCTTATTAATTAATAGTTTAGAAGAGTTGTTCCGTAAGGATGATGACTCAAAAGCAAAAAGAGATAATTATACCAATAAGATTAATAAATATTTAGGAAATCTTACTAATTTCGAATTAAAGAATATGGTTTCTAAGATTTTAAAGGTTCAACGTATTTATGCCAGTGTTGTTAGTCATTTATTAAATGAACAAGCCTCTACTACTTTCCAATTAGAGTTTTCTAAGATAACTGGTCATAAAGAATTAGTTGGAGCGGATTTAAATCATAATATTCAATTTAGTAAAGTATATAGCGATTATATTGTTAAAAAGACTTATAACGATGGAACTGTAGCAGAAGATAAGTCTATTATCCTAGTAAACTTATTATTAGTAGAAGTTTTAAAAGATATGTATGCTGGAGATTTCTTTAAGAATTATATTATTCCAATCGCTGGAAGTATTTATTCTAAAACGAATAAGATGGATCGTACTTTTGATTTACTTGGAGATGAATATGCGAAAAAGAATATTATTGTATTAGTTGAATATCAAGATATGATTGAGAATAAGATAGTATTAAAAGCTTTGAAGAAGGCTGGATACCGATTCGCAGTAGTGTTCCGTATGGGAGATGAAATTAAAGATAAAGATCAAAAGATTTTAAGTATTGCGGATTATGCTTTTGTGGATAAGAAAGAAACGAATATCTTGAATAATTTACCAGAAGAGTTAAAGAATTCTATTATTCATGATGATATCTTAAAAAAATTAAATGTTGATGGGGGTAAATAATTATGAACACATTTTTAAGATTTTTTTACGAATTTGTTTCTGTATTCTTTGATGGATTAGTATCCATTGTAAATGGTTTTGCGTCTGGTGTTGTTAAAATGTTTAGTTTTAGTGAATACGGAAGAATCATTGAAAATTATAAGGAATACTTCAATGGAAAAGAAAAAGTATTTGTTATTATGGCTGTAGTATTCCTTGTTTTGATTGTTTTAATTATTGGTGGATTAATCTTCTTATTTATTAAGAAACTATTAAGAAGAATGCAAAATCGTTATAGTAAGGAAGAAATGCTTGAAGAGATTGGTAGTTTAAATGATCAAGTCTTAAAGCTAAAGAAACAAAATGATGAACTTATGGCTATGAAAGTATCTCAACTTGGTTTAAAGCCTGATGGTGATACAGAAGGCGATGGTAAGGATGCTGCTAAGAAAGATGCAAAAGATGGTGAAGCAGCAGAAGAAGGGGAAGAGGAAGATCCAGGAGAAGCTGGAATTCGTTTCCCTAAACTTTGTTCTTATGATGAACAATTTAAAGGTAAAAAACCTAAGAATTATGATACTGGTTATACGTTACCAGAATTAATTGATAACTTCAGATGTTTCTCTGCAAGTCAATTACATTTATATTATGACTTCACGATTTTAAGACCGTTCTTTGCAGGACTTGCTTGTGGTAAGTTAATTATCCTACAAGGTATTTCTGGTACTGGTAAAACATCTCTAGCTTATGCTTGGGGTAAATTTGTTAAGAATGATTCCTGTGTTACTGCAGTTGAGCCTTCTTGGCGTGATAAATCGGATTTCTTAGGTTACTTCAATGAACTTACTAAGAAGTTTAATGAAACTCGTGCTTTAGGTGAGATTTATGTAGCTGGTTATGATGACAATGTTCATACAATCATCCTAGATGAAATGAACCTAGCTCGTGTTGAGTATTATTTCGCCGATTTATTATCTATTTTGGAAATGCCTAACCGTCAAGAGTGGTTGGTTGATATCGTATCTTCCTCTTGGCCAAAGGATCCAAAGAATATTGTTGCTGGTAAGTTAAGACTTCCAGGAAACTTATGGTATATTGGAACCATCAATAATGATGACTCAACCTTCATGGTTACTGATAAGGTTTACGATAGAGCTATGCCTCTTGATATCAATACAAAAATTGATCCATTTACTTGTCGTGAGCAAGAAGCAGTAGAAGTTAGTGCTACTTACTTAGAAAGTTTATTTGCAGAGGCTATTGAAAAGAATCCGGTTTCTCCAAAAGGATTAGAAGCTATTCGTGAAATCGATGATTATGTTACGGAACATTTCCGTATTGCTTTTGGTAACCGTATTATGAAACAATTAAATGTCTTTGCCCCAGTATATGTTGCTTGTGGTGGTAAAGAGATGGAAGCAATTGATTACTTTATTGCTAGAAAGATTTTACGTAAGTTTGACCAATTAAGTGTTAACTTTATACGTGATGAATTAAATCCATTTATCGCATTCTTAAATAAGAAGTACGGTAAAGGTACAATGAAAGAATGTATCGCTTTCATTGAAAACTTAAAGAAGAGTATATAGGAGTGAGGGAGCATGGCTAAGAAGAAGTCTACTTTTACAGAGAGTATTGATACTGAAATCAAAGCAAAAAAAGATTCTTTTATTAATTCTCTTGGATCAGAAATGTATTATGAGTCGGACTTAAACGGTGGATCAATGTCATTCGAGTGGCTTGATCAAATCGAATTTGCCGCTCCTTTTATTGATAATGTTGTTCGTATTCCAAAATTATCTTTGGTAAAACAAGAGATTATTGTTAATGCGGAAAGAACAAAAAAAGTTACTGTTGAAAGTATCAAAGATTTAGCAAAGCATCCTAATTATGTTGATAAAATGGATCCTGCTACTGGTGATGTTCAACCTAATCGTATCTTAAATGTTATTTCGGAAGAGACATATAACATTTATGAAAATCGTTTCTTATATACTTTAATTCATGATATGGAAACGTTTATTCGTAAAAAAGAAGACGAATTAAAGAACTTAAAGTTGAGTACTCATAAGTTCTTGGAGTATAGTGGAAGTACTAAGACTGATATGGAAAATGTTAGTATTGAATTACGTATTACTTCTGATACATTTCCTTCGGATGTTGCGGATAAGAAATTAAAAGATGAAATTCGACAAGTTAAGGTTCGACTAAAGAGAATAAATGATTTTATTTCTAGTTGGCATCGTAGTGCGATGTTTAAGGAATTAGATAAGGCTCATGTTCATTATTTAAATCCTCCAATTAAGAAAACTAACATTTTCTTAAAGAATCCGAATTTCCAAGTAGCTCAGAAATTATATGACTACTTATTAAAACAAAATGGTAGTGACGATGATAACTCTAGTGCTAATTTAGAAAAAAACAGTGATCCTTTTCAAGGATTCTTAGATCATTCTTTCTTAATAGACTTCTGTGTTTTAGATTCTGTCTCTAGAAAAAAACGTGATCAGAAAGAGAAGATGAGTTACTATGCCATTCTATTACTAAAGGAAGAAATTCATAGAACACTTGATATGCTAATGAGTGCTGGAATTGACATTAGTGATGATGAACTTATAAAAATGATTGCAGAAGAACTTAAGAAAGATCGTAATAATCGACTAGTTGGTGTAGATGATGTTAAGAAAAAGTTTAAGACTGCTATCGACGAATATATGGAAAGGATGCAAGATTACTTGTAGTGATTAAATATGAAGAAATTTTTTGAAAGCAAAGCATTTAAAATATGTCGTTCTGTTGTTAATATTGCTGTTGTGGTATTAGTAATAGCATTTGTACTAATTGTTTGTCTACAACGATTTAGTAATAATTGTATTTCCTTCTTTAATTATCGTATGTTTACGGTAATTTCTGGATCCATGGAGCCAAAATATAAAGTAGGGGACGTTTTAGTTGCCAAAGAAGTAGCTCCTGAGAAAGTTAAAGTTGGGGATACGATTTCTTATTTGGGTAAAGTTGGTCAATTTAATGATAAGGTTATTACCCATGAAGTTGTTGAAATAACGAAAGATGAGAATGGAAAATTATTGTTCCATACAAAAGGTCTAGCTAATTTGGTAGAAGATCCTATTGTTGGGCAAGACCAGTTATATGGTGTAGTAGTTTATCGATCATTTATAATGTCATCTATTTATAAGATTGTTGGTACTACCGTTGGTATGTTTATCTTTATTATTATTCCTATATTTTATATATTAGGATCTGAAATTATTACAGCAATGTTAGAAAAAGAAGAAGAAAGAAGAAGTAAGTCTAAAAAATAATCTTTTTATCAAGTAGAGAGGAGGGAAAACTTATGGATCAAAAAAAGCGTATCTATTTAAAACTTAATTTGGTTTCGCTATTTTTCATAGCTGTTTCCCTAATCTCTGTTACTTTAGCTTGGTTTGCTTATAGTGGACTTGCGAAAGTAGATACGGAAATTGATGTTAAGACTTGGTATATTGAATTCCAGAAAGGGGAAGAAGCAGTAAGTAATAATATTGTTATTTCTTTATCAGATATCTCTCCTGGAATGGATTTGGTAAAGGAAACTGTCAAGATTATGAATAAAGGAGACTCTGATGCTCAATTAAGTTATTCGATTGTTTCTGCTAATATTATGGGAGAAGAATTAGATAGTACGAATGGTTCAGAATACTTGGAAGATAAGTTAAGTCATGATTATCCATTTCATATTAATTTAAATCTTGATAAGAATTTTGCTTTATCTGGTGAAGAATTTAGTCAATTTGATTTATCTGTCTCTTGGCCATTGGATTCTGGAGATGATCATTTTGATAGTGAGTGGGGTACAAAAGCTTATCAATATCAAAAATCAGAGCAGGCAAAGGTTGCTGCTGATAATACGTATGTGGCAAAGCCATCTATTAAAATCGTAATTAGTGTTAAGGCAGAACAGTTACTTACTTTAAGTACTTCTCCTGATCCAGATTATGAGTTAGGAGCATTAGTATTATTTGATATTTACCAAAAGATGAGATGTACTACTTTAAGTAATACTTGTCTTAGATCTCATGTTATTGATTCCAATAATAAGTTGGGGGATACAACAGTTTCTTTAATTTCTGATTTATATGGAACTTATGGTAGTGGAACATTTGAGAATTATAATAGTTTACTTGCAAGTAATGTTAGTGGATGGAATGTTACGACTCGAGCTTTGACTGCAGATGATTTATTAAGTGTAATATCTGGTGATGTTATTAATTCTATTATTATTGGAGATCAAGTATCGAATCGTATTATTGGTGATGTAAAATACGGAACACGTGCTAATCAAGTTCGTACCTGGACAGTCGGTAAGAATGGATTGTTCCGATTCAATAATGATTCTTATCCATATCTTGTAACGAATAAATGTTATTGGACTAATACTGCTTATGATGAAGATCGTGGTTTTGCATTAACAAAGATTGATGATACTTATTCTAAGGTTTATGGTGAAGGTAAGACTGATAATTGTAGCGTAGTTCCAGTAATCGTTGCGAATAAAACGGATTTAAAATAAGGTAATTTGAATTACCTTATTTTTTTTGCATAATAAAAAGGAACATTGCTGTTCCTTGTTTTTTAATTTAATTTTTGTTCGAATGTCATGTTAACTTGCATTTGTAATGTATTGGTATCTGCGTTGATTCCTAATAGGGTATCGTCATCGTCATCCATTGTTTCGTTGTTACCTTCATACCATTCGAAGTAGATTCTTATGGTCATTGGTTCAAATGCAAAGTTTTCTGTATTTTTATCGTAATTTAAGCTTCCTTGAATTGTATTATTTTGAATTACGTTTTGAGTGATTTGATCTCCTTCTTCGTAATCACTGTCAAGAATTGCATATTTTGTAATCATAATATCTGGCATATTTTGGTTTACTACAGATAATGAAATATTATAATTAAATGATAGTTCTACATTTGATGGATCAATGTCTATATCAAAATATCCTTTAGATGATGGAGCTAACTTATTACTTTTTACGTTTGCATTTTCTTCTACTACTGGTGTTAATGTTATTGATGAAGTATTACCGTTTGTGATATCTGTTTCATTTACTAATATTTGCCACTTACTAAATGATACTTCAACGTTTCCAGTTGTATCGGCAACGTATCTTGAATAAGTATTGCTCATCAAGCATAATGTGATAGATAGAGACATTAGAACCACCAAGAAACGAAACTTAGTGTTCATAAGAATTACTCCCTTCTTATCTTAATTTAATCATACTAGTATTATGTCCACTTTGCAACATTTAACACTTTAATATTTTGTAAAGTGTGTCTAGTATTTGTAAAATAATTTTACGATTTTGATTGTCAAGATTAAATGTATAATTTTTTCTAAAATGTGTATACTATTTGTATAGTCCTTTTGTGTGCAACTTTTTTCGTTTTTTCCTACTTAGAATAAGGTTTTCCTTATTGACTTTTTATTTTTGCGTGTATATAATTAAATTGTATTATAAAGGATACTAGGATGGAGTACCTTATAATTATTTAGATAGTTAGAAGGGTAGGAATTCGTATGGAGAAGAAGGTTACGTTAAGCTCAGAAAAAATGAAACGTGAAAAGAAAATACGTAAGTTCTTCAAAATCGCGTTGCTATGTCTTTTGCTTCTATTAATTATAATTTATTTCATTGTGGGTATTATTTATAATAGTGGAAATTTTAGCATTACGATGGACAAAAACCTGTATTTTGAGAAGAATTTGATCATATACGACAGTCCTATATATAAGGTATATAGAACTGAGTTGTATGCTAAAGCGCCAAATACTTTTGATAACATTTCTTACAAGTGGCTTCCTGATAATCTTGATGATTTGGGTGGTGGATCCCACAATGGTCAAAATTATCTATCCTATACTTTCTTTATTGAAAATATGGGAAAAGATATTTCTGATTATTGGAGTGAAGTCATCGTTGATGACGTAATAAGGAACGTGGATGAAGCTGTAAGAATTAGAGTCTATAGGGATGGCGAACCTGTCACGTATGCTAAATTATCTGCAAGGGGAACTGCTGAGCCAGAAACAGTTCCGTTTGATTCGGATGAATTAGTTGTCCGTGAACATATCACTAATTTCAAGCCAGGAGACATTAGTAGATATACGATTGTTTTATGGATTGAAGGTAGTGATCCAGAATGCACTGATAACATTCTGGGTGGAGAATTCAAAGTCCATATGGATTTCAAATCAGAATTTGTAGAAGATTAGAAGGAGTAAAAAATTATGGCTAAGAAGAAAAAAAGAGATAACAAACATGAAAAACGCGTCAAGAAGCTCATTGTAGGAAGTTTCTTATGTGCAATTCTATTAGCAGTTTCAACATACGCATGGTTCATTGGTATGAGAACTGTTAACGTTTCTAGTTTCGATGTTTCAATCGCTGCTATTGAAGGATTATCATTATCTTTAAATGGTAAAGATTGGTCTGATACCGTAACTATTAACAAAGATAATTACAATGATACTGAGAATACAGTATATGAAGGTAATACAAATACTTGGAGTGATGGTGGATTAATTCCTATGTCATCAGTTGGTAAAATTGATGGAACATCATCAAGAATGGTTTTATTCGAAAAAGGATCATTAACGACAACACCTGGTGGATATCGTTTAATGGCTAGTCAAGTTCAAAATTCTGGCGAGAAAGAAGCAAAAGGTTATGTTGCTTTCGACTTATTTGTAAAGAACTTATCTGGTAACGAATATTATAGTGAAATGAACCAATTAAATGAAGAAGCAATTTACTTAACTACTGATTCAGAAGTTAAAGTTGCTCAAACTGGTGTAGCTAACACTGGTATTGAAAATAGTGTTCGTGTAGCATTTGCTCAAATCGGACGTGTAGTTGCTACTACTGATACACAAGCTACTATTACTGGTATCACTTGTAAATCTGAAAATGGTGTTACTGGTATCTGTGCTAACCGTGATGCTCAAATTTGGGAACCAAATGATAAAGATCACGTACAAAATGCAATTAACTGGTATACAACTTCTTGTAAGAAGAGAACTGGTTCTGATGTAACAAATGCAGAATCTTATGGTACTGCTTGTAAGACAGTTGAAGATGGACAAACTTATCATACATATGCAGTTAGTGGTGTAATTGATTATGCTCATAATGTAGATGTATATGATGGTGATGATTATAATGGATATACTGGAAGTGTAGCTGATGCTGCTGCTGAAGGTAAATTAGTTGCATATCCATACTTCACTGATACTATGAAAAATTTATCTGGAGTTAATAGACCAACATTCATTACTTTAGCTCCAAATAGTATTACTAAGATTAGAGTATATGTTTATATTGAAGGTCAAGATGTTGATAACTATGACTTTGCTTCATTAGGAAAGAAAATTTCTGTAGCGTTTGGATTAACTAAGGAAAGATTCTTCGATGAAGATGTTAACTATGATAGTACTAATACTGCTACATTACCAGATGATGTAATTAAGAATGCTGAGAATAGATCTACAGCTAATAACACTGGTGCTTAATAAGAAATAATAATACTATGGTAACCTGATAAAGGTTGCCTGGTATTATGCTAAATAAATAAAATATATATGGAGGATTTTATGGCTAAACAAAATAAAAAGCGCAATAAAAAGTTACGTAAGCTTATAGCTATCTGCTTAATTTGTGCAATTATTTTAACAGTTTCAACATACGCCTGGTTTATTGGTATGAGAACTGTAAATGTTTCTAGCTTTGATGTTGAAATCGCTACTACTGAAGGTCTATTCCTTTCTATGGATGGTGAAGATTGGAGATACAATCTTGATGCTAGAAATGCTACTGCTTATGAAAAAAATACAAATACATGGGCAGAAGATGGTTTAATCCCTATGTCTACTGTTGGAGATATGGATTCTGCTGCTTCTCGTATGAAATTATACGAAAAAGCATCTTTAACTACTACAAAAGGTGGTTATCGTTTACTTACTAGCCGTGTTGCTAACAATACTAAAACTGATGAAGATCATATTGGATATATTGAAGGTAAAGGATATGTTGCTTTCGATTTATTCGTAAAAAATATGTCTGGTAATGAATATTATGAGACAAATGAACCATTAAATGAAGAAAATATTTATTTAACTACAAACTCATCTGTATCTGTAGCATCTGGTGGTGTTGCTAATACAGGTATTGAAAATAGTGTTCGTGTAGCTATCGTTCAAATCGGACGTGTAAAAGCTGATACTACTGATGTATCTACTATTACTGGTATCACTTGTGCTGATTCTGCTGAAGGTGCTACTACAAAAGTTACTGGAATTTGTCGTAACGCTCAAATTTGGGAACCAAATGATACAGCTCACGTACAAAATGCTATTAACTGGTATAACACTTCTTGTTTACCAAGAAAAGAAGCTGGTACTGATGTAACTAATGCTTCTAGTTATGATACTACTGATGGTGCTAAATGTACTGCTGTAGCTAATGAAAATGCTTATCCAACATATGCTGTTACTAGAGCTTTAGCTGTTGCTGATAATGTAGATGTATATGATGGTGAAAAGTATAATACTTATACTGCTAACTCTGCTGATTATGCTACTTATAGTGCTGCAGAAGATAAGAGTGGTTATAAATTAGTAAATTATCCATATTTCACTGATACTATGAAAAATTTAACTGGTACTGCTAGACCTGCATTCATGTCTTTAGCTCCAAATAGTATCACTAAGTTAAGAGTTTATATCTTTATTGAAGGACAAGATGTTGATAACTATGACTTCGCTTCTTTAGGAAAGATGATTTCTGTTAACTTTGGATTCACTAAGGAAAGATATACTGAATCTGATGTTAACTATACTGGTCCTAATACTCAAATTACACCTAGTGCTGCAGAAGAAGAAGCTGCTAGAAATACTACAAACAATAGTGGTGAATAATTGAAATAACATTTTAGAATAAAGAGTAATTTATTTCAATTACTCTTTATTTTATATAAGGTGGTGTTTTATGAAAAAGGAAAATACTACAACTAAATCTGCTAGTGAGAGTAAGAAAAAGTTAATCACTAGAAAACGTTTGAAGTCTATGAGAGAAAATCGTGATAAAAGAGAACGCAAGAATATGGTTTTACTTGTGTTCTCTATCTTCTCGATGGGTGTCTTATTAATTTTTTCAGCGTATGCTTGGTTTTCTACAGCATTGAATGTACAAGTTCGTACATTTAATATGGTTGTTACTCGAAATAGTGGTTTGACCATATCTTTGGATGGTATTACTTATGATAGTTTTGTCGAAATATCAAAAACGATTTTGATTGATGAATTACAAAATACTTATCCAAATAATTTGAGTCAATGGGCATCTAATGGAATGATTCCAGTTTCTTCGAATGGTATTCCAAATAATGATACTTATTTCTTTGATATTTATTCTAGTAGTGGAGTTCGTTATAAGAATAAAGCTCGTGAAGTAGGATATTTAAGTACGATTCGAGAAAGAGAAGAATATCGTCGTTCTTTCAATAACTGGATTGCTTTTGATTTATTCTTAAAGAATGATACTGGTTCTCCTATATCTGATAATTTATATTTAGATGAAGGTACTGGAATTACTTTTGATAAAGATGAAGTTTCAGAGGAAATGCAAGGCCTTGTTAATTCTGCACGTTTTGGATTTGCTAGAGTTGGTACTGTTCCTAAAGATACCGATCCTACTACGGTTCAAAATCTGCAATGCAATGGTGGATGTGAATCTATCATTTATGAACCGTATGATAAAGCTCATACAGAATTAAGTAAGGAACGTGCTAAGAAGTATGGATTACATCTACAAGATGGAACTTATTTTCCAACTTATGCTTACGTTAAACAAGGTGGTCCTTTTGCTATGCATGATACTATTTCTGGTGCCGCTAATTTAAATTTAGAATATTTTAAGTTACAGAATACTATTACAGATGACTCTTTACGTACTCCTTTGTTTGAATTACCTGATGGAGTTACTAAGATGAGAGTTTATGTATGGATAGAAGGTCAGGATATTGATAGTTTAGAGACAAATTCTCAGGGTGCTGAAATTACGATTTCTATTAACTTTATTAAGGATACTCGTGGTTATGAAGCATTTAATCAATATTCTTTAAATCAATAGAATAAAAGTGGTAGGTGATACGTATGAGAAAAAAAGTAGAAGAAGAAAAAGTTGGCTTTGACTTATCTACCTTAAGTTTGCAGGAATTAATTAATACTTATAAAAATATTACAGATTTCATTCAATATTTAGATGATAATAAAATAATCGTAGAAGAAAAGGAAAATGATGATGATTAATTTTTTAAACTTTATTGAAAAAGATGTTTCTGCTAAAAAGACATTAATTAGTTCTATGCCAACCAAAACCAAAACAAATATTAAAAAATTCAATGAAAATATCGATTCTGTTCGTGAAAAATATGAAGAATATCGTAATAGTGTTCGTAATTATTTACTTGCGAAGAGTCGTTCCTTTGAAGTAAAAAGTTCAAAAGATGACATTGATCGATTAAGTGAAAAAGTAATTTCTTTGGAACGTGTTAAATTCTTATTGAATCCTTCTAATACATACTTTGAAAAGATGAGTTTTGATGAATTGTTATTTCAATTAAATAACTCTTATATGTTTAACTTTAATTCATTAAGTGATGTTATTAATAGTTTCTTAGATAAATTTGAATTAGTAGGTGTTCGATTAAAGAGTGATGATTTTCATTATACTTGCTATGTACATGAATATATGTCTTCTTTCTTAGAAGTACGTTATAGTGATACAGAAGATAAAAAATATGCAAAAGTAAATGAAATTTTTGAACAAATTTATTGGGTTAATCCGGAATTGATTGAACATATTGAACTTAATTTTAGGAGATTAATTCGTGAACATGAGAAGAAGTTCACTGCTTATATTGCTAGACGTCAAAAAGAAGTTATGGCGGAAAATGAAATTAAGAATTATGTTCATTGTCAAGAAAAGTTAAAAGCTGCTCATATTGAATTAAATATGGCAAATAGTGAGAGTGTTGCTGATTTAGTAGAACTTGCTAAGACTAATGGTTTTGATATTAATCAATATATGCCTGAATCTAAGGTTCGTTCTACTGCTTATGAATCTTTAATTGCTCCTAGTGTTGATATTCATGATAAAAATAAAATGAATAAGGTATGTAGGGCATTAGAAAAATTAAAGAGTAATATTATTGAATTTAATAATTATAATGATTTTTTACCATTATTTACGGATTTTAAGGAATCCTATCAAGATTTATTAAATGTTGATACTAAGAAATATAATGGATTAAAGAGTATATTAGATCAAATTGTTTCAAAAGAGAAAGAATTGGATAAATTAAATGGAAAGATTTTTGGTGGTAGACCAGGATTCTTTGAATTTAATAACGAAAAAGATCTTCGTAAATTAAAAGTTCAATCTGTTTTAAAAGCGAAAGAGCTTTATGAATTATACAAACAATATGATGTAGAATATTTTAAAATGCATGTTTTAAATATTATTAGTAATACAATGACTGTTGCGGATGTATTGAATCTATATTATAGTTTTGATTACTTTAAAAAGATTGCAATTCGTAAAGTATATGAGTTAGAGGATTATTCTGAAGTAATGAAATACAGTGATAATTTCTACTTATATGCGACAGATCCTACGAATGTTATTATCGCAGGAATTCCAATCTTTGAGGATGCTGAAATTGCACGAATCATAGCTAATAAATATCGTTTGAATAATATTAAGATTACGGAAGATGATTTAGCTGCATCTGATGCTTTACTTTCTAAGATTAACTTAATTCTTAGAGTTGAGAAAATTGAGGACAGTAAAGAGATTGATTTAGAAAAAATTTGGTTTATGGTTCAAGTCAATAAAATTGTGGCTAGTGAAGAAAAAAAATAGATACTTAAAAAGTATCTTTTTTTTATTTGTTTGGATGTAATTTCTTTCTATCTATGTTATACTTAATTATAGTAATAATAGGTGGAATAGGGGTATTTGTATGAAGAGTCCTAAATTTAAAAAGAAAATAAAAATATCTAGTCTTATTGTTCTTCTTTTTGTGGCTTTATTTATTGCAATTGCTGTTCCTTCTTTGGCACGTTATAAGAATCGTAGTTCGATTGCTGATGCTGAGGTTTGGGATGGTAGTGTTGCATCTTCTTACCGTAAGGGTACTGGTACTGTTAGTGATCCTTATGTTATTTCAAATGGTGCGGAATTTGCTTATTTTCAATCACAACTTGAAAATACAAATTATGAGAATACGTATTTTGCATTAGGCAGTGATATTGTTTTAAATGATGGAATATTTGCTTATGATAATACGAATGGTATTACTTATACAAAAGAGAATAATACTGTTTCAGTTACTCCTTATCAAGATCATTATGATGGACTTCATGCTTTTCCAGCTATTAAACAATTTAAAGGTAACTTTAATGGTAATGGTTATCGTATTTATGGTTTATTTATTACGAAGAATACGAATGATCCTTTAGGTTTGTTTTTAAACTTAGAAGGTAACGTTTCTAATTTTTATTTAACGAATTCTATTATATATGGTGGTTCTATTACTGGTGGTATTGCTGGTAAAGCGAAGAATGCTTCTATTTCTGATGTCATGTTCCAAGGAACTGTTGTTGGTAATAAGGAGGCTGTAGATAATCAATTTTTCTTAGCTCTTGAAGATTTTGATAAGACAATTGATAATACTACTGATACAGAAGTTATTTCTGTTCCTAATCAAAAGATTGGTGGTAAAATTACTTCCATTCATGCTACTGGGAATTTAGCCATTAGTGATAATGTTGGAACTGTTACTTTAAATGGTGAATCTATTTCTAGTGGTAGTTTTGATGTTTCTTTAGGAACTTCTATTGAAAATCTTACTTTTGAATTTACTTCTACTGATAATGCGACTTATGAAATAACAAATTTGCGTTATGCAATTAGTTATCGTTATGGTAATGGTGCTGGTATTGTTTCAGAAGCTGATAATGTAACATTCCAAAATATTAGTCAACGTGCAAATGTTTATTCTAGTTTTTATGCAGCTGGTATTACGAATGATGTTATTGGTGAAACTAATTTAACGAATGTTTATAATGCTGGAACCATTACTGGACGAATTGGTAGTGGTTTGATGAATCGAATTGATTTTGATACTTCTACTGTATCTATTCAAAAGAGCTATAATTCTGGAGAAATTTATGCTGTTAGTAGTTATGGATTTATTGGTTCCATTGTAAATAGTACTGTTACTATTCAAAATAGTTTTAATCAGAATAACAATTTTGTTTTAGGTACTATTGAAAATAGTAGTGTTACAGTTCAAAATGTTTCTAATAGTACGAATAATTTTGTATCCAATGGTGTTATTACTGGTAGTATAGGTTATTCTGCTGATTTAGTTAGCTATGCTAAAACAATTGGATTTGATGAATTTGTTGATTCTACTGACTTAGCAAGTAATCCTACTCATATTTGGGTATATGATGGTATGAATTTACCAATTCTTGCATTAGATGATATTCGTGATTCTATTGCTACGATTCATGTATCCGATCATTCTTGGAATAATGTAGGATATGATTTAAATTCGTTAAAATTTACTAGTTTATCTTTTACGATTCAAGAAGTTGATTCTTTAAAACCTATCAAAACCGTTTCTTATTACATTCATAACTCTAAAACGCCATTACGCAAGAGTGAAATTGAAGCGATTGATTCTTGGACAAGTTATTCTAATGTCGTTTCTATTCCAGATGAAGGATTTTATATTGTTTATGCGAAAGTTACGGATATGAATGATCAAGTATCTTATTTAAATACAGATCTATTAATCTTAGATTTAACTGGTTCTTCTATTACGATGAGTATTGATGGAGTAAATTGGACGGATGTACGTAGTACAGTTCCTTCTAAATATTATTCTTCTAATAAAACTTTAACGATTAGTGCTGTAGATGAATTATCTGGCGTTAAAACAATTCAATATTATATTGCGGATTCTGTATTAACGAATCAAGAGATAGAGGCTGTAAGCCAATGGCAAAATTATTCTGGTTCTATACCAATTACTTCTACTACTGGAGTAGTTGTTTATGCGAAAGTTACGGATAATACGAATTATGTTAGTTATGCGAATACCGATCGATTAAGAGTAGGGGGATATCAACAAACTAGTGTGATTGCTGGTACAAGTACTTCTTATTCTACTAATGTCATGGTAAGTGACAAGTCTTCTGTATCGATGTATTATTCTTTCTCTGATATTGCAAGTTATCCTAATGGAATTTCTCATTCCATTACTTTTAGTCAAGTATTACCAGAGAATACGATGATTACGATTATGGATCGAAGTCGAAGTAAAACTTATAAGTATAAGACCACTAGTACTGATACAGACACTATTCTATTTACTAGTTTTCGTGAAGTAGGTACGACTAATCATTTTAGTGAATCTGTTTATACTGGTTCTATATCAGAAGACTATAAGATTATTGTTGATTTTTCAAAGACGGAATTAGAATCTAATATTACGAATTTAAGTGCTACGATTTCTATTGATTCTATACTTGAAACTACTGGTACTGTGGACGGATTTAACGTTATTCGAAATAGTGATGCGAATAGTACATTTATTTCTAATTATAGTGATACTCTTTACTATAATACGGATGCTACTTATTCGATTCCAATTACTGGTTCTTTACAATTTGCAACGTATCAAACTTCTAATGTTATTGATACTACTCTAGAAGATAAGAGATTCGGATTAGCTTGTAGATTAGTTGATGAGAATGGTAATACAATATCTAAGAATTATTTACAAAACATTAAATTCCGAATTGATTCTAAATATTTCTTTATGGATAATGATGGAATTGTTCGAATGAATTTAGGAGTAGGTCTTGGTAATGTTAATAAGAATTTTGTTATTGAGACAAATAGTGCAAATATAGAATTACCAAATGGTACTTATACCTTTAAAATTGGATACTTTACTTCTTTTGATGGAACATATTCTAGCGATATTACTTATTTTAAAGATGTACCTGTTACAGTTGCTGATAGTAGTTATCAAAAGATGCTTAACTTCCAGGTTCGAATGGATGATGAGGATCGAATTATGGATAAAACTTCTAGTAAACAATTTGTTGTAGGTGTTCTACAAAATAGTAGTTATTCTAATGCTAATGTAAAGGTTCGTTTACTTCGTAAGAGTACTTTTGCTGCTGCAGATCAAACTTATACTGAGATTGATTTGGCGGATTATTCGAATGCGGATTTAACGAATTTTGATGAAAATATTTATAATACTATTATTACTGGTAATCAAAGTGGTTATCGAAATGTTTCATTCGATTTCAATACTAACACTTTAGGTAGTGGAGCTTATTCCTTAGCCTTTGATTTATATGATGGAGATACTTATATCAAATCTATTGTGAAAAAGTTTATTATTCGTTAGAAAGGAGAAATAATTATGAAAAAGTTAAAAGTAAAATATCGAATTGTTGTTATTTTGTTTTTGCTTGTATCTTTAGTGATTGGTTCTTGTATTACTTACTCGTTGTTTCATTCTTCGATTCGTGTGAATGTAAATCAAGAATTAGCTCAGTTCGTATTTGATGCAAGAAACACCGATCACATCGATTTGAATCTTGTAGGACTTACTCCTGGAGATTCTGAAGATTATTATTTCTCCGTAACGAATTCCAATAATAATAAACTTAGTCATGTTACTTTGAATTATCAAATAACTGTTAAAACTCTACATACTATGCCACTTACTATTACTTTATATGATGTTACTGATGGAGAGAGTCAAATATTACAATGTGATGAATCTTATTCTAGAGATGCGAATCATTATTTAATTTGTAATAGTCCTGTTATGGAAATGACTTATGAGAATGCTGTTGTTGATCGATATAAAATAACGGTTGATTTTCCTGAACAATATAATGGAGTTGAGTATTCCGATTTAGTAGATTCTATTAGTGTTGATATTTCTAGTTGGCAGAAGGTTAGTTAGGGGGATTTTATGAAAAAGAAACGTAAATTAAAATTACAATATCTCTTTATTGTTATTCTGATTTTAGGAGTTGCGGTTACTAGAGGGTTTTCTCTTGCTAAATATACTGCGTCTTCTGCTTGGAATTATTATTTAAAAAGTAATGGATTTTACTTTAGTACGGATTTTTCTGATCGTGATACGATTAATACGAATTGGAATGGAAATCATATTCCATTTACGGTTTATAACTATGAAGAGGACTCTGTGACTAATTTTGATATTCGTTATCAAGTTACTTGTACAGTAGAAGGAAGTGCTGCTAGTATTAGTGAATGTCGTATTAATGGAACGAATTCTAATACTTTTACTGGAACATTATCTAGTAGTCAATATTGTTCTAATGCTGAGTATTTAACGCAAAGTACATGTGAAGCTCATGAAGAAGAGTGGACGATAGCTAAGACTTATCGTGATTTCTATTTTGATGTTGTTCCAACTGGTGATGATGAAATTACAGGGGCTACTGTTAACGTTCAAGTTCGTTCTACTGCTCCTTTTCAAAAGACAATAAATCATCGTTATATTTTAACAAAAGGAAAAAGTGAGATTGGAACTTTTACTTTAGATTATCAATCTAGACAACAACATGATCATTTAGTTGTTACAAATTCTTATAATGAAAATAAGTGTGTAAGAATTACTTGGGATAGTAGTAAAACAAGAATTGATTTGGAAGATGCTAGTTATGCAACTACTACGGATGCTGAAGG
>JAFUFG010000248.1 GCA_017470045.1 Bacilli bacterium
ACTGGTACTATTGTAGAACCAATTAGTAATCCTGCAAAGCTAATTACTTCTGCATCAGATGAAATACTATTTAATGCTCGATCTATTTTTAATTTTCTTAGGTTTTTCTTTACCTTCTTTTTATCTTTTTTTAATTCTCCATAATTTGTAATCATATTATCACCTATCTAAAGTATACCAACAAATAAAAATATCCACAAGTTTTGTGGATATTTTAAAAGTAGAATAAATACTCTTTATGATCATCTACTATTTTAAAGATTCCTTTATTATCTTTTCCAATATCATCTGCATATTCATGTACTAGTAAATCCATATCGATTAAGTCATCTACTCTTTCTTTCATAAATCTTGGTTTACTTTCTACATATCTTCCATTTAATAACGAATAATCATTTCCTTCATCGGAATAATCAACATAATCCATTTCGTATTGAGATAACGTAAATTTTCTTTTTATTTTTCTTTTTTCTTGATTATAAGCAACTACTTCTAGAACTACTTGTACTTTGGTGTCGTCATAAACTTTTTTTAATTCATTCATATTTCTAGATAATAATTCATTCTTATATTTGGCATAAAACTTTTTAAATTGATTATTTTGCACTCTATCTTTATTATCTTTTCGTTGCATTACGATATCATATTTACGAATATCTTTATTGATTCTCCCTTCATCATTTCTACTTTCCATGTACATATCACATACTCTGTTCATATAAACTCCCTACCTTTCATGCTTTCATTCTATCTTTTTTTGGAAAGTAGAACAATGGTACTGGTCACACAATGTATCGACAAAAAAAGAACGTCAACTACGTTCTTTTAAGATTTTCTTTATTTCTTTTTGAAAACTTACTGGAGAAATTACTTCTACATTTTCAATATTTCGAAGTACCCAATATTTCATTCCGTCTTTATTAATTTCTAGAGTACATTCAAAGTGTTCGTCATCTACTCTTTTAAATTCCAAGTCACTTCCAAATACATCTACCATATTATCTAATAAAAACATTTTGCATCTTACTGTAATCTTTGTTGTTTCTCCTGCAAACATCGATACACTACTCTTCATAAATTGCTCTACATCTTTTTTGGAAAATGTATCGCTTGCTTCATTTTTTAATAAGGTAACATCTTTCATTCTGTCGATTCGGTACGAATATAATTTATCCATTTTATTTTTTAAACAGATTAAATAGAATTCTTGATCATTATAAGCTATTGCATATGGACTTACAACTGGATCATCTACTACTTTTATTTCTAATTTATTCTTTCTTAAATCGTATTTTTGATATTGAAAAGTTATTTTCTTTTTCTTATAGATTGCTTCACTAATATCTTCTAAGTTTTTAATCACTTCCATATTGGATGTTTTATTGGAACTTGAATAGACATGATAATCTTTAAATCTTTCTTGTTCATAAATATTTTGCATATTAATACATTTGTTAATTATACTTTTTGATATTTTTGGAGTTATGTAAGTTGCATAAGAAAAGGTATCAATGATAGCACGTATTTCTCCTCTTTCAAAATCTGTATCTGGATCTTTAATTAGATAATACCCTTTTTTATTTTCTGCACGAGTTGAAATATCATATTCTAATTTTTCTTTTAACAAATTAATAATTCTTCGAATTGTTCTTGGATCAATATCTACTTCATATTCTTCTAATACTTTTTCTTTAATATCCGATACTTGTAGATAATGATATTCATCACTATATTTCTTTAATACATTTAATATATAGATTGCATTTCCATTCTTCTCATATAACTCCATACTACTCACCATCTCCATTATAGCATATTTACATAGTTATTGTTTTTCGATAATTTTATATTGACTTTTAATAAGATAGTGTTATACTAATCTCATCAAGGAGGCATTTTATGGAAATATTAGGAAAAAAGGGATTAGGTAGTCTATTAAAGAATCTATTACTTGTAGGTTTTATAGTAGCAATACCTTGTATTATTATTAGTCCATTCTTATTAAATCATACGAGAAGTACTTTTTACTCTATGGTTGTTATTTATCCAAATGGAATACTTATGCTTATGATTATTTATCAGTTTATGAAGTTATTCCGTTCTTTAGAGAATAATAATCCATTCTGTATGGAGAATGTTTCTATTTTAAAGAAAACTGGGAAGATTAGTTTGATTATGAGTATCCTATGGTTATTCGATTTAATCTTTATGATGATTATTATTCATAATTTTCATATTAATTATATTTTAGTTTTATTATTCTTAATAGTTTTATTCTTTGGAGTATTCATTGCCTTATATATTCTTGCAGAATTAATGCGACAAGCAACAGAATATAAAGAAGAAAATGATTTAACGATTTAGGAGGTATTTATGATTATTGTTAATTTAGATGTTATGATGGCAAAAAGAAAAATATCTTCTCAGGAGTTAGCAGAAAAAATAGGAATTACTCAAGCAAATCTTTCTATTCTAAAAACTGGGAAAGGAAAGGCTATTCGTTTTTCTACCCTAGAAAAGATTTGTGAAATATTAGATTGTAAACCAGGAGATATCTTGGATTACAAAAAGGAGAATTAAAATGAAAATATTAAGTTTCATTATTTTATTACTTAGTATTTTTAATAATATTTTATTTTATGGAAGAAGTTATGGAATTAATGTAATCTGTTTTATTATTCCATTATTACTATTCTTATATTATTCTTTAAAGAAAAAAGATATGATTCAGAATAAGAAAGGATTATTATTTCTAATACCAATCTTACTTATTAGTTGTAGTTATTTTATTTATGATAATTATTTCTTCCAATTCTTTAATCAAATTATCATAACAGGTCTTATCCTATTATTTTATATTTATACGATACGACCTACTTATAATTTAGGAGAAGTAATTGGACATTGTATTTCTTTAGTATTTGATCCATTATCAAAAGTAGGAGATTTTATTGAGTCTACTACTTCTGAATTACAAAAGTTATTTAAAGTATCGGATGAAAAGAGGCGTATTTTAAAATCTTTTGTTATTGTTATCCCTATTGTTATTGTAGTTCTTATTCTATTAAGTAGTGCTGATATGATCTTTGGAAGTTATTTTAAAGATATTGGAAAGTTCTTTCAAAATCTTTCTACTGGAGATATTATTGGTAGATGTATTTGGACTGTTGTATTATTTGTTTATTTTGGATCTGTAATGACTTATTTATTTACAGAATATCGTGATACAAAGATACAAAAGAAACCTGCAAAAGAAATTGATTCTTATACCATTAAATTATTATTTATTTCATTAAATATTATTTATGTATTATTTGATTTTATTCAAATCCGATCTTTAATCTTTCATCGTATTAGTATGGATATTCCATATAGTACTTATGCAAGACAAGGTTTCTTCCAATTAATGGCAATTAGTGTTTTAAATATTATTATTTTATTGCTTAGTAAAAGAAGTAAGAGTGATAAGTTTATAAAAGGATCTAGTATCTTAATGGTAGTGTTAACTTTTATTATTATTGTTTCTTCTTTCTTAAGAATGTCTATGTATGAAGCAGCTTATGGTTATACTCTACTTCGATTACTTGTCTATGTAACCTTAATTACGGAGAGTATATTATTAATTCCAACTATTATTTATATATTAAAGAAAGACTTTAATGTATTTGCTTATTACTTAGGAATTATTACTTGCTGCTACACAATACTTGCTTTATTCCCTGTAGATAATTTTATTGCGAATAATAATATTGAACGTTATTACAAAACGGATAAGATTGATGTAGATTATTTAATGAACAGTGGTTGTGATAATATACCATTATTAATCGAATTATCGGATCGAATGGAAG
>JAFUFG010000249.1 GCA_017470045.1 Bacilli bacterium
AAATAAATAATTCCATTATCGTAGTCTACTTTCGTTACTTTATTTACATTCACAACACAACTTCTATGAGTCTTTATAAACATCGTGTCTTTTAATTCTACTGCTATCTCTGAAATCGTTTTACGAACTACATAATCTTCCGAGTCACATACTACAATACTGGAATTATCATTCAAACATTTTTCGAAATAAATAATATTATCATAAGGAATACTAAAGTAATCTCCTTTATACGAAAAATGAAAACTTGGTTTATTTGAATTAATCTTAAGAGCTAACTTAAGAGATTCTTTTAAACTATTTTGAATATTAGAATCTTTCACAATAAAATCTAACATTAATATTTTTCCTGTAAAGCCTACTACTTGAAATTCCTTATGAGAAGTTAAAATAATGATTGGACTAACCCAATCTCCTTTTTTACGAATCATTCTTGCAAAATCTAAACCATTCTTTCCTGGAACTTGAATATCAATAATATAAATTTTACTACCAGTAATTTCTTTTACTTCTTCAAATTTGTTTCGATCAAATCGATTCATCTTATGAACCTTATAGGAAGTATTCGTCTTTCCCATAATCTTATCAATTACTTTTTCATAAATATTTACAAACTGCTCTTCATCTTCATAAAGAATGAAGTTCATCTCACATCACCTCTAGTTATTAAATCTCAGTAAATATCCATCTGGGTCTTGAATTAAAAATTCTTTATCTTCGTAAACTTGATCGTCTACTCGATAAGGATGAGTTTCTAATTCTAAGAAGATAGGAAATCCGGTTTCTAATACTTTCGAATAGTATTCTTCAATATTAGAGACTGCCATACTAATATTAATTCCTCTACCATAAGGATGTTCTAGTGGAGCAACATCCCAGTGATCATTGTCTTCTTCAATCATAATTTGATTCTCTTCTAATTGTAAAAAACAAAATTTTGTTTCTTCTCTTTCATAGACAATATGAAAACCAATGGATAAGTAAAAGGTTTTACTTTTCTCAAGATCCGAAACAGTTAATTCTGGTATTAAGGAATTAAATTTCATCTTTATCACCCAAAGAGCATTATAACAATTATTTCTTTTCTTGAAAAGAAAAAAACTACCAAAGGGTAGTTTTAAAGTCTAAATTGTTTTGGGTTTCTTTTGCGAATATCTTCCGGAACATAGTCTACTACTTTCTTTAAAAAAGAATCAATATCAACTCCTTCAATATGAAAGTCAAGATTTTCTCCTTCCCTTAACCAAATAGAAAAAATATCTTCAATAGCACAATTATAATAATAGATATTACGAGCCAAAATATTAGGTTTGTTTTTTAAGAAGTTACAAGTATCAATCCCTAACATAGTTTCTCCATCAAATAGAATATTTCCCCATAAATCTACAATTTCAACATTTTCTTCACTAAGCATAAATACTTCTTTAGCCATAGATTTATAAGCTTTTGAAAACTTTTTAAAATTAATCGAATCAATGTTCTCTACATCCGAAATATTCTCTAAACGAATTAAATCTTCTCCTTCAAATTGAATCGTCTTATAAGACCTAATCGTATTTCCAACTTCATAAATATCAATTGGAAAAGCAAAATGTTTAAACTTCTTATCTTTAAAATCATCTACTTTGACAATATCATTCACACTATATTCTACTTTACGAAAAGGTCCACCCTCTCCATACACTTTATAAGCATAACCATCTTTTCCAGAATAACAATATCCTTCACTACCAAAACCAATCAATCCATTTGTTTGTTTTTTTATGAATTTTGTGAAATCCTCAGTACAATCAAATCTCTTAATTGCCATAAACCTCACCCCAAAAGATGGCTATAGTATACCATAAAAGTCTTTATAATTCAATGATTTGCTCCCAAGGAAGAAAAGACTTACCAAAATGTCCATAATTTGTAGTTTTATGAAAAATTGGTTTTCTTAAATCTAATGTTTCAATAATTCCTTTTGGAGTCAAATCAAATGTATTACGTATCTTCATCAATATCTCTTCATCCGTTATCTTTCCAGTTCCGAATGTATCAATCATAATGGATACCGGTTCAGCAACACCAATCGCATAACTAATTCCAATTTCACATCTATCCGCATAACCATTCGCTACAATATTCTTTGCAACAAATCTAGCCATATAAGCAGCACTTCGATCCACCTTCGTTGCATCTTTTCCAGAGAATGCTCCTCCACCATGATGAGCATATCCGCCATAGGTATCCACAATAATCTTTCTACCAGTAAGACCACTATCTCCTAAAGGTCCACCAATTACAAATCGACCAGTCGGATTAATCAAATATTTCGTATTCTTTAACCATTTTTTAGGAACAACTTTCTCTATCACATTCGAAATAATATCTTTCTTTAATTGGTCCATAGAAATACCTTCCGCATGTTGAGTCGATAATACGATCTTATCAATTCGTACCACCTTTCCGTCCTCATACTCTACCGTAACCTGTACTTTACCATCCGGTCCTAAATAAGGAATCGTTCCATCTCTTCGTACACTCTCTAACTTCGAAGCTAATTGGTGCGATAAAGAAATTGCAAGAGGCATATACTCATCCGTTTCTC
>JAFUFG010000250.1 GCA_017470045.1 Bacilli bacterium
ATTTATGAACGATTAGAAAAAATAAAGGAAAGTGCCAAATAACACTTTCTTTCTTTTTCATTCGCATCATTATTCCGAACCTAAGTACTTACGAATTCCGTATTTACAACAATCCGTAATTAAATTAGCAATATCCTCAATATTATCATTAAAATCATTCTTAATCCAATAATTAATAACACCCAAAGCTCCATTAAAAGCAAAGACTAAGGCATACTCTACTTCCGCTTCACTAGATTCCGGCATTCTCTCTTCCCATAAAGTCATACACTTCTCATATGCAACTTCCAAAACTTCATTCAAAAAATAAACATTACGATTCGTATTAAAAAGTATTTTTACAAGTTTCTTATGAAGTAGAAAAATCTCTAAGATTCCAATCGTAAAATCATAAATAGAATTTTTTGGTAAAGATTCCATCGAAGATGAATTACGGATTTCTAAAATAAAATCATTCTCAATCTGTTTTAATAAATCATAAACATCTAAGTAATAACGATAAAAAGTAGCTCGATTAATATCTGCTAAACTGCACAATTTCGTTACAGTGATAGAACTAATATCTTTTTTCTCTAATAAATTAATAAAAGTCTCCGTAATTACTTTCTTTGTATATTGTACTCTTCGATCCATAAAGCCCTCCATAATGAAACAATTTAAATCAATTTGTTGCAAATCTAACATTTTGTTGCAAATTGATGATTGCATCTCATACTTTTTCAATTATATAATGAATAAGTAAGATTTTCAACATCTGTTGAATATTTAGGAGGACACATGAATATACTAGAAAGTTTTCAAAATAGAATTAAAGGAGAAAAAGATTGGTTCCATTTTTATCCGAAAAACAAAAGACAAATAAAAATGCCCAATATGTCTCTTTATGAATATTTATATAAAGAAAATAGAAATCATTTAAAAAATATTGCGATTAATTACATGGGAAATAAAATGACTTATAATACCCTATTTAAAGAAATTAATCGTTGTGCGAAAGCCATGCGTAGTCAAGGAATCCGCGAAGGAGATGTTGTAAGTATCTGTATGGCCAACACTCCAGAAGCCATCATCTCATTCTATGCCGTAAGTAAGATTGGAGCTATCTCTAATATGATCCATCCCCTATCCGCAGAAGAAGAAATCAAGGCATCTCTAATAGAAACCAATACCGTAATGCTTATTACATTAAATCAAACTTATACAAAATTAAAAGATATTATGGAAGAGACAAGCGTTTATAAAACCGTATTAGTATCTCCAAAAGACTCTATGCCTACTCTACTAGGATTAGGATACTTCTTATTAGAAGACAGAAAAGTAAATGTTCCAAAGAGTACAGAAAAGTTTATCTCTTGGAAAAACTTTATGTTAAAAGGAAATAAATACGATAAAAATGTATTCGTATCTCGTCATAAAAATGACGATGCCGTAATACTACATAGTGGTGGTACAACCGGAGTACCAAAACATATCGTACTAACAAATGGAAATATTAATATTGTAGTAGGACAAGCAAGAATCTTCTTAAAAGATGCAACTGATGAAGATAATTTCTTAAGTATTCTTCCCCTATTCCATTGTTTTGGATTAGTAGAAGGAATTCATTACCCATTATGCTGTGGTCAAACCGCTATACTAGTACCAAAATTTGATGCATCCAGATTCGATAAATTAATTACGAAATATCATCCAACTATCATTCCAGGAGTTCCTACTCTATTCGAAGCATTAATTAGTAATAAACATATGGAAGATGTGGATATGACAGATGTAAAATACATCGTTTCAGGAGGAGACACCCTAAGTGAAGAAAAGAATATTGCCGTAAACAAATTCTTACGTACACACGGATGTCAAAACCCAATCGTACAAGGTTACGGAATGACAGAAACCAGTGGTGGTGTAATACTAGGAGGATTAGGATCTGATAAAATGGGAAGTGTTGGAATACCTCTAGTTGGAAATAACGTAAAAATAATCGATATTGAAACAGGAGAAGAATGTCCTAGAGGAAAAACTGGAGAAATCCTTTTATCCGGTCCTTCCGTTATGAAAAAATATTTAAATAATCCAGAAGAAACCAATAAAGTAATTGAAACAGACAAACAAGGAACTCGTTGGGTTCATACTGGAGATGCAGGATACTTAGATGAAGATAATATCTTATTCTTCGTACAACGAATTAAAAGAATGATTATTGTATCCGGTTATAATGTATTCCCAGCTCATATAGAAGAAATCTTATTGAAACACGAGAAAATCAAGAACTGTTGCGTTATAGGAATACCACATCCATATAAAATTCAAGTACCAAAAGCTTATATTGTATTAAAAGATGGAGTACAAGAATCCGCTATTGTAAGAAGAGAAATCAAAGCATATTGCGAAAAAGAATTATCCAAATATATGATTCCAAAAGAATTCGTATATCGCGATTCCCTACCAAAAACATTAGTAGGAAAAGTAGATTTCAAAGCATTAGAAAAAGAAAGTTTAGAGGAACAAAAAAAGGAAGCTTAGGCTTCCTTTTGATAATGTTCTTCATAATCACGACATTTTTCTAGTAATTCCTTATCGACATCCATTGCAATATGCATATTCTTGTAATAATCTGTAATCTCATAATATCCGATATCTTTTATATGATATACATCAAATACTTCTTCATCCGACTTATCATCGTTATAAGAAAGCTTCGTCATATAATACTTACATATGACTTCATAATCATCAGGTACAATATAGTCATTAGAAACATTCTCTACTACACGTTTTAGGAAACGATGTTCTTTATCTTTTTTAGGACAAATCAGATATAGAACCATATCCGTTGCAGTACCAAGACCTTCACGGATTTCGTTTAAAACAATATGGTAGTAGTCTTTGCTTACTTTAATGTAATCCATATTAGAATCTATAAACATATCCTTCACCTCTCTAATTTTATTATAAAAGATAGGTCTAAATTTACAAGAATTGAAAATCAAATTCGAACTATGATATAATATAATTACTATAGGCAAAAAAAGAGGAGTAATCCTCTTTTTTATTGATCCGACATAGAATTAACGAGTTCATTATATTTACATTTCTCTTTATTTTTTAAGATCTTATCCGGAATACCATTTTCATACATAAAACAAAATTGCTTTATCTTTTCCCCTACTATGATTGCATCCCCTTGCTTAAGAGAATTATAATCTTCACTATAAAATGGACAATTCTTACAACACTCACTAAACATAATATACTCCTCCCACAACAATATAAATGATAACAAAAAAGAACATATACGTTCTTTTTTATATATTCAATATAAATACTTCGATTAGACTATTCGGATCCGTATCCGTAGTCTTGACCTTTAAGTCAATATCCGCCATATCTTGCATTAGTTTTAATAATTCGCCCTCTTTATAGTATCTTGTAAGTTCCATTGTTTTTTTAACACGATAACTATTCTTTTCCCCTAATGTATTCGCAATATCATTCGCATACATTCCCTGATTTTCTAATACTTTTACTTGATACATAATTCGAAGCTGCGAAGCAAGTAGACCAATAATACCTAATGGATCAATATTGTATTGAAGCAGTTGATAATACTTTTCTAATGCCGATTTCTTATCCTTTTCTGCTAAACTACGATTAAAAGAGAATGTTAAATCCGTAGAATCTCCTAATTTTTCAACGACTAATTCATCAATATCTTTCTTTAAGATTTCTTTTTCATCAATCTTATAAGTTTTTAATTTATCACATTCATTTTGAATCTTAGAAATATCTCCTAAACACTTTTCAGATAAATAAGTGATTAAAGAAGCATCAATCTTATAACCTTTTAATTCTTCTTTAATAAACTTAATAGGATCATTACTAATCTCAATGAATTCCATTCTCTTCTTTAATTCTTTTGTTACTTTTAACGTATTATTAAACTTTAAACTACTAATAAATAACAAATTATCAGGATTTGGTTGATCTAAATATTTATAAAGATGATCCAAATCTTTTTTATTCGCATCACTAGATACGTTCTCTATCCCAATAACCGAAATAACCTTTTTATCTGATAAAAAACTATAGGTATCTAAATCCTCTAATACGACCTCTAGAGGCTGTTCCGTCAAATCATATTCCGAAACACTAGCCTCTAGAAATCCGAGTTTCTTTTGAATTTTTTCTCTTTCTTTATGAATTGCAAAGTAAGAGTCTCCTTCTAAAAGATAATTATTCTGCATCTCTTAAACTATTCTCCACGTAAGCTAAGATTTCTTTTAAATTACCTATTGTTTTACCTCCACCTTGAGCAAATGTAGGACTTCCTCCTCCATTACCTTCAGCTTGTTGACTAGCTCCTTTTACAACCATTCCAGCATTAACACTGCATGTACTACGAGCAATAAAGTTAACACTAGAATCTTCTTTTACATTAGCAAAGAAAACAAATCCTTCTTTCATTTCATTTACTAAGCTATCTGCAATTGTCTTTAATAAGTTAATATCTTTATCATGAACTTCCATAACAATACCCATTGTACCATTATAGTCTTTCTCTTTTTCACGATAAATATCTAAGTTTTCTAATGTCTTCTTTTGTTTTAATTCGAAATATTTCTTTTCTAAATCTTTTACCTCTTGTTGTACATATTGAAGTTCATTCTTAACAAACATAATATCTTTATAAGAAGTTGGTTTCGGATTATCAATATCAACATCAAACTCTAATTTAATACCTTCATTGCGAGCAGATTCTAAGATACCCTTAGCCTTCATCAATAACTTAACGATTTCTTCATGGTATGGAGCAATAACTTCACTAAGTACTGGTTCAATTCTTTCTCCTGTAATACCTTCAATACGGTAAGTATTACTTCCTTTTGATTCGCACATAGAAATAGCAAAGTTACCAATTTCTTTTGTATTAGAAGTATGAGTACCACCACATAACTCCATAGACTTACCAATCTTAACAACACGAACCATTTCTCCGTATTTCTCACCAAATAATGCCATAGCACCCATTTGTTTTGCTTTATCGATTGGTAAAATCTCCGTAGAAACAATTAAATTCTTATGAATCATATCATTAGCAAACTTTTCAACTTCTAATAACTTATCATCCGTCATCTTGCCAGTATAAGTAAAGTCAAAACGAAGTTTCATTGAATCTACATAACTACCAGCTTGTTTAATGGTATTAGAAACAACTTGTTGTAGAGAATATTGTAAGATATGAACACTAGAGTGATTGCATTCAGTTCTTCTTCTAGAATCTTTATCTAATACTTCCTCTACTTCATCTCCAATAGAAATAACTCCATCTAATAATTTTACTTTATGAATATGTTGACCATTAGGTCCTTTAAATACGTCTAATACACGTGCTTTAAAGTTCTTACCAACGATCATTCCAGTATCACTAACTTGTCCACCACTCTCTGCATAGAAAATTGTTCTACTTAATGCAATATAAGTATCATGATCACAAGTGTCAATAATTCCGTCTCTTGAGAAAATAGCATCAACCGTACTTCTTAAACGATATAATCCGTACGCAAATTCGCTTTTCTTTTTATAATTTAATAATACTTCATTTTGAGAAGCCATACTTCCAGTCTTTTTAGCATTCTTCTTAGCAAGTTCTTTTTGAGCTTCCATATATCTATTAAATTCCTCATAAGATACTTTAAATCCTAATTCACTTAAATACTCTTCTGTTAATTCAAATGGGAATCCATAAGTATCATATAATTTGAAAGCATCTTCTCCACTGATACGTCCATCTTTAGAATTATCTACTAATTCTTTTAAACGTTTTTCTCCAGCTTCCAAAGTCTTTAAGAATAATTTTTCTTCTTCTAATACAAGTGTTTCTACTTGAGGTCTCTTCTCAACAATATATGGATAAGCATTCTTCATAACGTCTACAACGTCACTTACAAGCTTATACATAAATGGACATTCCATTCCTAAAGATTTTCCAACACGTACGCTACGACGAAGTAAACGACGTAAAACATATCCACGACCTACATTTTCAAATGCAGCTCCATCTGCTAATGCAAAAGTAATAGCACGAATATGATCAGCAATAATCTTATATTCTTTTTGACCAACATAGTCAGCACCTGCAAGTTCGCTAATATGCTTCATAATTGGTGTAAATAAATCCGTCTCAAAATTCGAATCTACATTTTGGAAGATACAGCACCATCTCTCAAGTCCAGCACCAGTATCAATATTCTTACTAGGCAATTCCTTATATTCATTTCTAGGAACTCCTTCTTTCGAATTAAATTGACTAAATACATTATTCCAAATTTCAATATAACGCTCTTGATCATCATCTACTTTAAATTTTTCAAAAGCATCTCCATCTGGATCATATTTTTCTCCACGATCATAGAAAATTTCAGAATCCGGTCCACAAGGTCCTTCGCCAATTTCCCAGAAGTTTTCTTCTAATGGAATAATATGACTAGGATCCATTCCTACCTCTTTCCAACGATTAACAGCATCCTTATCATCAGGATAAACCGTTACAAATAACTTACTCTTATCAATATCAAAGTATTCAGGAGAAGTTAATAATTCCCAAGCAAAACCAATTGCTTCCATCTTAAAGTAATCTCCAATAGAGAAATTCCCCATCATTTCAAAG
>JAFUFG010000251.1 GCA_017470045.1 Bacilli bacterium
ATTTAATAGAACAAATATTAATGGTATACCCTGTATCGAAACTACAAGTATAACGGAATCTACGACTGCAGTTACATACAACTTCAATCCATCCCCTTCAACAAATCCAAGATTTTCTGGAATCATTGCTGTAAGGGTTGATGAAGTTCCTACAAATACAGCACTTCCTGTTAGTTTTAATGTACCTAGTATTGCTGGTACAACTATTGCGCTAACTTTAATTGGGGGAACTCAAGCCACAGGTGCTGATTTAGAAGAAGGTATCCATTTAGTATTTTATGATAGATTCAATGGAGTTTTACAATTATTAGTTTAATTTATGTTTCAATCAGTAAGACCAAATAGTCCTATATATGTACTTCATAAGGGCGATAATGCAAGATTGGAAACTGGTTATGTAATGAACCAACCAATTCCAAAACCAAAGTATCAAATGCCACATACTTTTGGACAACCTCAAGAAATGATTGTTGATTTAGTAGTGAAACTTAATGATACAACGGTAAATTATAATTCTTTACCAGCTCAAGCAGATATTTCTGATTCTTATAGTAATGGTGAAAATATTGTAATTTCAGATAGTAGAGACGCAATGAACGCTGAAATAATGAGCGCCAAGCAAAAAAGTATAGAAATAATAAATAGTATTGGTTATCATAAAGCATTAATTGAGCAATATGATAAGTTACTATCAGACTTTAATCCAGAAGTTGCTGAGAAGCAAGCTCAACAGCAAGAAATTGCATCTCTAAAACAACAAATGAATGAGATGAGTAAAAATATGGCCTTACTGGTTGAGCAATTAAAAGGTAAAAAGCATGAATAGAATGTGGGAAATTAGAGAAGGTTACGATCACGATTACAGAATGGGTCGTAAAGACAAGACTGTCGATGAGGCATACGAATGCGGTTATGAAGATGGCTTCGAAGCTGCAATGGAAGAGTTAGGAGAACGTGGTTCAATGCGTTCTTATAAAACAAGAAGTAGATATCGTTAAAAATGAGATTGGATGCTAGAGATAAGTTTCCTTCTGGAATGGAAGAATACTTAGGAATGTACGGCTGACATTTCTCAAAAAAGATGTGCGAATGAGCAACATCAAGAATGTATAAAAAAGATGCAAATGGAAAAAAGAATTTTATTATACCGATGTCTAAAGATGGAGTTGATGAAGTTCTAAAGCGTTATAGTATAAAGATAGAAAACAAAATCGGATACGATTATGTATTTGCTGCAAACATGTGTATGGCAGATTATATGGGTTCATCCATTGAAGACGAAAGGCATATGGCATTATTTGTAAAAGATTATGTTGACGATCAAGATGGATACAATGAGCTTCCATTTACTAGATTTTATGCAGATTGTATTGGGTCAGGAACACCAATTGTTTGAGAAGATATGATATAATGATTAAACAGAATTTCTACCTTGAAGATTGAGATTGATATGTTACCGTATATTATGCAGTTGATACTTTCTACATGGACGATATATTAGGTAATTTAGAAGAAATAGGGTGCTCAGAAAAGAAAATAGATGAAATTGCTGAGAGTTTGGTAAAGCATCAATATAATACAGGTTTAACATATTCCAATCTGAGAGGTAGATGTTCTGTTATGGTTATTGGCTTAACTTCAACTCCAGCACAATTTCAAAATACATTTGATCATGAGAAAGGTCATTTAGCAATGCACATTTGTGAAGTTGACGGAATAGATCCATTTTCTGAAGAATATCAGTATCTTACAGGTGATATAGGTCAATCGATGTTTCCTGTTGCTAAAAGATTTCTTTGTGAACATTGTAGAGTTAATTTAAAAGTTGGGGAATAAAAATTCTCCAACTTTTTTGTTTTTATGAAAAAAATTTATTATATTTGCGGCAAATGTAAAAACTTTGAAAATTTTGTCACAAAAAGAAAAACCTATACAACAGAAAAATCCAGATTTCCCCAAAAAGAAGCGATTTGAAGAGCTTCCAAGAAAGGAAAGTCCTGTGAAACCTTTGAGAATTACAAAGGCAAATAAAGAGGCGGATAAGAGACCTCGGGCTGGAAAAGTACAAATGGCGCCCAATTTACAAGGAAAGCCAAAAATTATAGAAGATGGAAGGAAAATTAAGTAAGAAACTTACTTTACTAACTGTTAAATACGGAACGTGAGTAATTGGATTGGCTTATTTTTTACAAGTTGTATTGACTTGTTTCGGAATTCAATCTTTCTTATTAACCGATTTATTTGGACTAGCAATTGTTCCAACAATAGCATTACTTGCGTTTTCATTTTTTCTCGGATTCTGTTATTGACACAGACTTCCAATTTATTACGCTTTACTTGCCAATATTATCAATATTATAGATTTTTATATTGGTATTTCATTAACAGGAAAGTGAATGTTGATTATATACCTATTATTAGTAGGAGTGTTTATATTGATTGGATGTTTAATTAAAAATAAGAAAAATGCTGAAGAAAGAGACTCTGAAATTAGTTCTACTCGATATGGTAGATGCAATTGATAATGGAAATAGTAATTATACTGAAAAGGAATTAGATGAGATTTTAGATTCAATAAATCGAGTTACTAATACAAGGAACAAGTTGAGTAAATATCAAGCTTGTTCATATTTAAATATTAGTAGAGCCACTTTTGATAATTGGGTAAGAGCTGGAAAGCTACCAGCCGGTAAGAAAGAGGCTGGATTTAAGGAGAAATTCTGGGAATTACAAGTACTTAAACGAATAAAGGATGAACGATAAAAAACTATTATATATCATTATATCTGCAATATTACTTATAATGCTTATCATTGGTAATTTTAGGTATAATCGAGTTGTAAAACAATTATATAAGACAAAAATAGAAAATCTAGAACAGGTTGATTCTTTAGTTTATATTAATGAGCAATTAAAGAAGGAAATATCAACTTATAAAATTGAGATTTCTGATTTAGAGAATAAAATAGACTCTCTCAAAGGTGTTAAAAATAAAATCCTTGTAAAAAGAGATGGAGTAGTTGTTTCAAAATCTGTTTCAGAGGGAATTGTTAAATTACAAGAAAACTTATCAAAATGAAACGACTAGTTAGTATTTTATTTTTATTTTTATCTTTTATATGTTATGCTCAATTACCAAAAGATGTTAAATGCATCGAAGTTGCATCACAAGTAGCAGATACAATGATTCTTATAAATAAACCAGATTTGGATAAAATAAATACTGCATTTTATAGATTGGATGCGGCAGATTCATTACTTATAATTAATGAGGAAATCATAACAAATCTGGAAATTAAGAATAATACATTAAATGATATTATAAATTCTCAACAAACTATTATTGAGAATAAAGATATACAATTAGAACATATTCGTTCTAAAGATAAAGATGTAATCTCTGATTTAGAGAAACAAGTAAAGATTGCAAATAGAAAAAAGACATTTTGAGAATTTACAACCGGTTTAGGTGCATTGGGAATAATTTTTCTTGCAATATTCTAAAAATAAATTTGGAAATTTAAAAATTATTTTTTATATTTGCGGAGTTTTAATGGGAATTAATAAGTATTATGGAATTAAATGAAATGCCGTATGACTCTTTACTATCTAACGACGATGTTCAGGTAGATGAAGAAGTTGTTGAGGATGAAGTCATCGATGATGATCCTCTAGGATTGTCAGAGTTTGCAAATAGATCTGAAGAAGATACTAGCAATGAAGACGATTCACATGAAGAAACTGAAGAAAAAAATGAACCAGAAGAGCATTCTGATTACATTACAACATATTTAAAGGAGTATGGTATAGCCGATCCTTCAAAACTTCAGTTTGAAGACGAAGATGGGAAGATTGTTGAAAAAGATTTCAATTCTCTTTCTGATGAAGAGAAGTTAAACATACTCAAAGAAATTTCAGATCCTGGTTATACAGATTATGAGAAGCAAGTGGTTGATTATTTGAGAAAGAATAATGCTACACTTGATGATGTAATCCAGTATTATCAACAAAAAGCTATTGAAGATTATTTAAATCAAAACCCTGACCAAGTTAGGCATCGTACATATTCAATTGATGAATATACTGATGATGAACTTTATTTAGCTGATTTAAAAAATAAATATCCAGAATTTACAGATGAAGAGCTTACTTCTAAACTTGAATCTGCTAAGTTAAATGAAGATCTTTTCGGAAAAGAGGTAAATGCGATTAGAACTTCTTTAAAACAGCAAGAAGACGAGGAGATTAAACATCAGGAAGAACTAGAGGCTCAAAGTTATCAAGAACTTCAGAATAATTTGCAGACTGCTATGGCTGATTTCACTGAAATCTTACTTGATCCAGATGATAAAAGTCAAGATGCAATGTCTCTACAAATTGAAGATGCAGACAGAAATGTAATGTTAAGATATTTACTCGAAAGAGATAAAGATGGCAAAAGTCAATTAGTTAGAGACTTAGAAGATCCAAGAGCTCTTATTGAACTTGCTTATTATAGAACTCGTGAACGTGACAACCTGACTGGACTAACCCGTTATTGGAAAAATGTTCTTGCTAACGAGCGTAAAGAAAAAGCAAGTCTTCAGAAGGAATTGGATAAATATAAAAATAAAGAAAATAATTCGTCTGTGGTAACTCAACCTAAACCTCGCAATCAGAAACCTTCAACGAAGGCTAAAACAGTATTCGATATTTATGGTTAGTTATCTGTTTTAAATAATAATTAATTAATAAGTTAAAGTATGAGAATATCAGGTTTTACTACTATTAGACCTAACATGGCAGATACGAGAACTTATGAGGATTAACAATAGAAGTCCCAGGTTAGAGTAATCTAACTTTGCAAATCCCTTTAATTGCTGGAAAATCCTAACTTTATCATACTTTTGTAGGACAATCAGCAGCCAAGACTTAATTCTATTAAGTAAGGTTCAAAGACTATCTCGAAAGAGAGTAGGAAGAAATTCCGAAACGGGGGACACCCTACTGGGGTGATGATATAGTCTGAACTTCATAGTAATATGAAGATAACACAATGTTCATGAAGTTCCTTGGCGTTAAGCCCGCGAGATTAGGTCTAGTTTCAACAATGTACGATCAGTACACTATTACGCATCTTACTGAAGCACTTCAGAATATCTATACTAAAGGTAAACCAAGAGATAGCTTTAAAGATGTTGATTCTTTCGTTGTAGAGTGGAATATTGCTGTTAACCGCATTAAGAGAGTTCCTATCCTTCGTGTTGAAGGTGATGGTTGCAACGGTGCAGATATCCTTTTCTACTTCCCTGAGAATTACTATCAGAAGTATGATACCTTTATTATTGAGAAGACTCGTGACCTCATCATTGTGATGAATCGTCCTCAGCGTCTTCGTGACAATGAATTCTTAGTGATTGGTAAGATTAACGATTCGGATTACACTTCTGCAATCGATCCTACTGCTCTGGCAGGCGAGATGACTCGCTTCGTGACTAATTATATGCCTAAAATTAACTTGGGCCACATAATGGTGACATTGTGTTGAAAAGTTTTCTAATTGCTGGAAACTCCGACTTTCTGATATTCACGGACAATCAGCAGCTAAGTCTAAGGAATGTGCAAACAATTTTGGAGCACCTTAGAAAAGTTCAAAGATCAGACCGAAAGGTCGTAGACTATTTTGTCGAAACGGAAACTAACTTTAAAAAGTATAAAACATGAAATGAATTGTATATCAAACAACAAATGTTATTAACGCACACACGTATATCGGTGTGCATAAAACAATTGATCCGACTGTATTTGATGGTTATTTAGGTTGTAACTGCTATGCAACACGTCCATCTTCTTACGCAAATCCTGAAACTCCATTTCAATTTGCTGTAAAAAAATACGGACCTAGTAAATTTAAACGTGTTGTATTAAAAATTTTTGATTCAGCAAAGGAAGCCTTTGATTTAGAAGCACAACTTGTTAACTTAGAATTTATAAAACGTTCAGACACGTATAATATTAATTTAGGCGGGTGCGGTGGACGTGTTGGAAAACCATTTTATCAATTTTCGTTAACTGGAGAATTATTAAAAAAGTGAGATTCTCTTGAAGATGCTGCTGAATTTTTAGATTGCCCTTGAATGAGTCTTTGAAACGCCAGTTATCATAAATTAGGTAGACGTGGATTTTATTGAAGTTACAATGAATCAATAAATGTATCTGAATATTGTACCCAAGTTGGAATTCCTGTTTACAAATATGATGGAGAGAGCTTTAAACTACTTGAAATGTACGAGTCTCAAGGTATTGCAGCAAGAATTAATGGAGTTGATAAAGCTATGATTCAGAGAGCTGTAAGAGGCGGATATAAAGTAAATGGATTTTTTTATAGCACTACATTATTGGAAACATACTCTGGAAGAGAGACTATTTCTCTAAGATCAGGAGTATTACATGTTTACAATCTTGACGGAACATATATTACAACGTTAAATACAAAAAATGAAATTTTAGAATATTTTGGAATCAAAACATTGGCATCTGTTCAACAAGCTATGCGTTGCGGAACACAATATAAGCATTATCAATTGTCTTTAGATAAGGTTGAAAAAATGGAACCAATTGTAGATAAAAGAAATATTCATAAACGAGTTGGACAATACAATTCTTGTGGTGATCTTGTTGAAGAATATGATACAATAACAAAAGCTAGAGAAAAACATGGTGCTGGTGTATCAAGATGTCTTAAAGGTCAACAAAAACAATGTCATGGTTTTATATTTAGATATTTATAAAAGTTAATGATATGATCTGATCTCTATGGTAACATAGAGCTAACAAACACACGTGGAGTTACACGAAGAGGGCTATACAAAGTATCAATCGAACACGGAACGCCATAGAACATTTATCGCTACCCATCGTAACGACATCGATCTTTCTGCAATGTACAAACCTCTTGAGGATGTGTTCATTCAGATTGGTGAAGGTAAGGATGGTGGCAAGGATGATCCTGTGTTCACTTTAAAGAAAGCAGAGCAACAAGTTATTGAGAATTTCATTGAAGCTCGTGATATGGCACTTGTATGGGGTAAATCTAACGTTGACGTAAACGGAAAACCTAAGATTTACGAATCCGAAACTGGCAGACCTAAGATAAATTGGGTCACCTATTAGTGATAATAGGTTAAATATTTTCTCTAATTGCTGGAAAGCCCTATTTCCTGATATTCTAGGGTAATCAGCAGCGAAGACTAAACAGTGTAGGTCATTTATGATAACAGTTTAGTAACGTTCAACGACCATCTCCTTTGTGAGAGTAGATTTTATTAATCGAAACGGGAAATAACTTATGAAATATATTGTATACTTAACTAAAAACATAATTAACTCACATATTTATATTGGAGTACATAAAACAGAAGATCCTGATGTTTGGGATTATTATTTAGGCGACGGATGTTATGCAAATAAACCAAGCTCTTATAATCATTGTAATGTTCCATTTGCTGCAGCCGTACACAAGTATGGACCTAAAAATTTTAGAAGAACTACTTTAAAAATATTCAATACACTTGATGAAGCACTACGTTTAGAAGCAATTCTTGTTGATGAACATTTTATTAGACGTAAAGATACGTATAATATCACATTAGGTGGCGGAGTACCACCTGTATTAAATAAAAAGGTTTTTCAATACGATTTGAACGGAGTGTTTGTTAAAGAATGGTTTTCTATAATAGAAGTAACAACTAATTTACATTTATGAAACGGAGCTATTAGAAAAGCGGTAAACGAAAAACAAAGTTGTGCAAATTATTACTGAACTTTTGATTTTGTAGAAAGTTTGAATATTTCTGAATATAGATTAACAAAATATAAAACACATTTGCTAGTATATAATCGAGATAAATTACTATTAAATGAGTTTTCAAGTGTTGTAGAAGCTGGACAATTTTACGATATCGATCCTAAAGCAATTTCTAGTTGTATTTACGATAATAGTTTTTGTCAAGGTTTAATATTCCTTCCTGTTACAAAAACTTTAGATGATTTTTTTAAAGCTATTGAAAACAGAAAGTTTGTTTGTAAAACAAAAATCTATAAGTATGATTTACATTCTGGAAATTATTTAGATGAATACGAATCAATTGCTGATGCTAAAAACGATGTCGGATTAAAATCACATGCTCCGATTATTAGAGCGGCTAAGACAGGAAAGACATCCTCAGGATTTAGATGGTCTTATTTTAAAGTAGATAATATCTTAA
>JAFUFG010000252.1 GCA_017470045.1 Bacilli bacterium
GAAGATAGCGATGATAAATCATTCGCAGGTCAATATATTACAGAATTATTTAATAACTCTGTAGAAACAACAATAAAGAGTATTAAAAAGTGTTGGAAGTCTCTACTTGGAGCACACTTAGACAAATATAAAACAGAGAAAAATGATGCAATATTCGGAGGGATTGTAATTCAACGAATGGTAACAGCGGATTTCTCAGGTGTTATGTTTACCAAAAACCCAGTAAGTAACAATAAAGATTGCATTGTTATTGAATGTGTAAAAGGAGTTGCGGATAAACTAGTAGACAATCGTGTTGTACCAGATCGTTTCTTCGTAAATAAAGAAAAGTTAGAAATTATTGATGAGATTAATCGTAATAATATACCACACGATATCGTCTTAGAATTAGCTGCTTTAGGACAAAAAATAGAAAAACATTATGGATGTGAAGTAGATATTGAATGGGCAGTAGAAAATAATCATATTTACTTAATTCAAACACGTCCAATCACAACATAATAGGTAAGGGGGAAAAGGTATGGAAAATAAGTTTAAAGTTTATCACTTAAGTATTCGTGGAAAAAACGTAGATATGTTTAATGAACCACTATACTTAAACAAAAGTAAAAGAATAAAATTCAATGGAATTATTGATGAACATGAAATAAAAACGGAACAAGGGGAAGACTACATTTCCCTTGCTCCAAAATTTAAACCACACTCTGATTATGAAATGATGTTACAGTCTACTGATAACGTTGTCAAAAGTCCATCAACTTCATTAACCGATGAAGCAATTCATTATATTTTTGGAACAGGTTATAAATTTATAAAATTCTTAAGTGATCCAGAAGTAATTGAAAAATACGGAATGGAAGGAGGATACCCATACTTAGTATTTAACTATGATGAGTATACAACAGACCGTCATAGTGGTATGAGTAAAAAGCCATTCCACTTACATTTAAATTCCTGGAAGAAGGAAACGATTGATCGTATTACAGAAATTAAGAAGAGTGAAGTATCTCCATATTATTATGAATCTGTAGTAGATCCAATCTTTGATTTAACAAGAACACTAGCATACGACGCTCTAGATTGTGAAGAATTAAATCAATACTTAGAAAAAGCAAATCCAATTTGTGGAGATCAAGAAATCTTCTATTCTGGAATCTATAAAGTAAAAGGTGGATGGGAATTTCTAAATAGTGAAGAGTTTCCCCATGTATTAAAAACAATTCACGAAAGATTAGAAACTCGTTATAAAGAAATATTAAAATGTTTTACTGGAAACGATACAATTCCAGCACTTTATACAAGACATCCATTATTAAACGAATATAAGATTTTAAACAATATTGCAGAGTCAAATTTCCAAGATACAACAAAAGAAGCATTAGTAAAACTAATTCCAAGAGTTAGAACGATTACAGATGAAGAATTCCAAGAACTTTGCCAAAATACCGACTTACGTGATACAATAATCCCAATGCGTTGGGTGGCATACTCTGTAGGCTTCTTTTCAAATGATTATATTGAAAAAGATAAACCATATGAAGGAAACATATGTTACATGAATTGTACTCCAAGATTATTTACAAAAATTGGAGGAGCAAGTATCATGAACTTCCCAGAAAGATCACTAGTAAAAATTGATCGTGGCGAAGGAACATTTACCCAAGAAGAGTTTAACAATCACGTAGAATTCCAAAAAGAATTCGTAAAAAAAGTAGGGATGAGGAGAGATTAAGATGAACGAAATGGAACAAAGAACAGAACAAATTCCAAACGAAGATTATAACTTTTTAAGAGCTAGAATGATGCGTTTAGAAGAATCATACAAGCAAAGCGTAGATCAAAGAGTAAGAAAAGCAGTACGCGATAAAACTTTATATGAAATCTGCGAAAGATTTCCAAATTTCTTTTATGACTATGCTGATGCTTTCGAAGCTTGTGAAATGTCATCTTTAATGGAAATTACAAATTTATATAATATGGTTATGGGAAGATATTCCGTAACACCACTTCCAAGAATTGAAAGTGAAAAACAAGTAAAGAAATTATTAAAGTTAAAGGATAAAGCATTAAAAAGTTTTATTCGAGGATACAATGAGGCAGTTGCTCATGGAGATTTAACTTATTACAGTCAAAGAATCGATGATAAATTAGTTTTCTTAACAGTAGAAAATGGAGAATTTGTTGGAGCAGCAACTGACGTTAGTAGAAAACAAAGAAACGGAGAATGTTTATGTCACGTTTGTAGAAGATTTAGAAGAGGTAGTGACATCATCTTTGTAACGAATACTGCGCAAACATCCAAAGGAGATTATTCTTCCATTGGACAAACTTTCTGTAGCGATTATGAAAGTTGTAATAAAGCAGTAGAAGATAGTAAACCACTAGTGAAATTCTTAAAATATAAACTAGATAAGGGTGAAGAAAGATAGTATAATAAAAATACATACTAAGGAGGATACCATATGGAAACAAAAATTATTTATTATGTACATGGTACAACATATGATAATGCATCAAAACGATGTAGCGGATGGAAACAAGTAGAATTAAATGATTTAGGTAAAGAACAAGCACAAAATTTGGGTAAAAATACACCATATAAATTTGATGTGTTATTCTCATCAGACCTAATTCGCGCAATTGATTCTGCCAATATTGCATTTCCAGACGTAGAAAAACATCAAGATAAGAGATTAAGAGAATGTAATTATGGAGACTTCGACGGGGAAGATAAAAAATTAGTTGTTTACGAAGAACATGTGGATGAACCATTCCCTAATGGAGAATCCCTAAAAGATGTAGAAGCAAGAATTCGTGAATTCTTAAAAGAAGTAACGGAAAAATACAAAGGAAAAACGATTGGTATTATGGCTCATCGTGCTCCTCAACTTGCAATTGAAGTAATCACAAAACACATCTCATGGGAAGAAGCAAATGCGAGTGACTGGAGAAAAACAGGAGACTGGCAACCAGGATGGGAATATACAGTAAAATCAGAAGATTTAGATTAAAATTTATACGGTTATAAGACAAAAAGTTGTGGGTTTTTACCTACAACTTTTTTTAATTGAAAAATAAAAAATATTATAGAGGTGAAGAAAAATGTTTAAGAAAATAAAAGAAGAAATAAAATTAATTAAGGAGAAGGATCCATCCATTCATAGTGACTTAGAAGCGCTCCTGCATCCGAGTTTTAAAATAAAAATGTATTATAATCTAGCACACAAACTATATTTAAAAAATCATAAAGTATTCGCAAGACACATTCAAAATATCGGAAAGAGAAGAACCGGTATTGAGATTCATCCCGGGGCAACGATTGGAAAAAACTTCTTTATAGATCATGGAACTGGAGTGGTAATTGGAGAAACCACAATCATTGGAGATAATGTTACATTATTTCATGGAGTGACATTAGGTACAACTGGAAAAGAAAAAGGAAAACGGCATCCAACCGTAGAAGATAATGTATTAATCGGTGCCAATGCAACAGTCCTTGGAAATCTAACCATCGGTGAAGGTGCTAAAGTAGGAGCAGGTGCAGTCGTTGTAAAAGACGTAAAAAAGAATACGACAGTAACTGGAGTACCTGCTAAAGTCGTAAGAGATTATAATAAAGTAGTAAAAAGAAAAAAAGTATAGTATACTAAATTTATGGGAGCACTTCTTCTATTAAGTTAAATGCTACCTAATGTTTGTGGTCGCACCTAACAAAACAAGTTAGGTGCTTTTTTTATTTTACAATTACAAAAATTAATGCAATTTGTAAAAGGATAATGGTGATAAGAGAAAAGATTAAAAAATCTTTCTTACCCATATGCATCACCTCCTTTAAAGATAGCGCCTAACAAAGAAGTGTTCCTATTATATTATTCGAGAAATATTACGTTTTCCAACTTTTTCCTACAACAAGAAAAGACTCTTATGTTATAATGTTCTAGGAGGTATTAAAAATGAAAAAATTAGTAATTGTAAGACATGGTCAAAGTATGTGGAATCTAGAAAATAGATTTACTGGTTGGACAGATGTTGAATTATCAGAAAATGGTATTAATGAAGCAAAAAAAGCAGGAGCAATGTTAAAGGAAAAAGGATATCATTTTGATGAAGCATTTACTTCAGTATTAAAAAGAGCAAATGATACATTAAAATATATTTTAGAAGAGTTAGGAGAAACAGATATTCCAACTCATTTTAATTACAAATTAAATGAAAGACATTATGGTGCTTTACAAGGATTAAACAAAGACGAAACTAGAGAAAAATATGGTGCAGAACAAGTACAACTATGGAGAAGAAGTGCAGATGTTAGACCACCAGAATTATCTCGCGATGATGAAAGATTCCCTGGAAAAGATCCAAAATATGCAGATCTTACAGAAGAAGAATTACCAACTACAGAAAACTTACTAGATACAATCGATAGAGTAGTAGAGTACTGGAATTCTGATATTAAAGATGTAGTAGCTAGTGGTAAAAATGTAATTATTGCAGCTCACGGAAATAGTTTAAGAGGATTAATGAAATATTTAGATAACCTATCAAATGAAGAAGTTATCTCTCTTGAAATTGCAACAGGAAGACCAATCTGTTATGAATTAAATGATGATTTAACTCCAATTAGACATTACTATATTGATGCACAATAAAAAGACTTTAAAAAAAGTCTTTTTTTTATTGATTCGCTACTTCTACAATCTTTCTCCAAGTAAATGGACCAACCAATCCAGACATTTGTAATCCATTATCATTTCGAAACTTCAAAATAGATTTTTCCGTTAATTCATCAAATTCGCCATTGACTCTTACTCCAGGAATAGATTTATATTTTGTACAAATCTGATATAGGAATTGTTGAAGTCTTTTGATGTCATCTCCGCTCATACCTCGAGATAAAAAGTATCCTGGATATAACTCATCCACATAAGTAGAATACTTTGGATCAACCGATCGTAACATCGAATCATAAGTATTTTTTAATACATTCCAATCGGTATAAGTCATTTTTCCCGTAACCGGTAATCCGTATTTTTCTTGAAACGCCGTAACCATCGCAACAGTCGCATCATTATAAACAGAATTTGTTCGAAGATTCGGAATATCATTATCTAAGAAAGCAATCGCATTTAAATAGTAATGGACATATTCCACTTCAATACCAGTATCTCCATATTGTAATATATCACGATATTGGAAGGTAGCCTCTTCTGGACTAAGACCTTCTGTATATAAATCCGATAATTTTTTCACACTGGTATAAACATATTTTATTTTATACCAAGTGGCCTTGTCGACAATTCCAGTAATTGGTAGAGAAAAGATTTCTTGAAATTTACGAACCGCATCCTCCGTTTCCTGATTATAGATACCTAGATCCGTAACAATTGCAGGAATAGCAGGATAATTAATTCGTATCCTACGTAAGTCACGTTGAATCGCACTTACTGGATTTCCCGCTTGACCAGGACCGATTTCATATCCGGGATAACTTACAGTAGCTCCTCCAACGGGAGCATTATACTTAATCGATAAATCATTTCCATAATAATAACGTAAAATTTCAATTGGACTTTTCCCTTGATTAGCTAAGGCAACAGTTCCCCATTGAGAAAGACCATTACAAGTTAATTTTCTACCATCACAATACTGAGAAAAATAAGGTTGCACCTGTCCTTCTTTTACCAAATAATCATCAAATAAATCTTTCACTAAAGTAACAATATTTTCATATACTTCACGATTCTCAATGTAAGTTTGATCATAAATAGGGGAAGAAGTAATATCAAAATTATATCCTTTACTTCGATACCATTCATTATAGATTCGATTCATCGCAAAACTAATAATCGATAAAATATTTGCTTTTAAAGCATCTACAGGCCAAGTAGGGTAGATTTCAGAAGATGCGACATTCGCAATATAATCTGTAAATGCGACAGTAATATTTCGACCTGCTGCATCTGGAGCACCTAAATGAACCGTAATATTTTCCGGAATAATTGGATATTTAATTGCCATATCTTTCCTCCGTAACAGGTGGAGTAATATTAATATATTGAATAACCGTTATTCCACAACAAACAGATACTTGAAAAGTCTTATTATAACCATAATTATCATCGATTGCAGAAACTTGATACTCCGTAAATTGAGGTACTTCTAAATCATTTTGAATCGCCTTTGGAGATGGCAAAATAATATTATTGATCATTCCAGAAGAATCCGTCTCCCCATCAAAAAAGATAACCTCATTCGTCCCGATAATTCGAGTTACCACGACTTTTACTCCAGAAATTGGATAGGCTTCATTCGCAGCAGAAGCACGAATCTTTAAAGTGCTATAACCAGGGTTATTCTGCATGAATTCCATAAAATCTGCATCATTCTTCAGTCTATCATCCGTAACAAATATTCGATTTAACATAAAACCTCCTATATCTTTAATACTTGACCAATCGATAAAGTATTACTAGTTAAATTATTTTTCTTTTTGATTGTATCAACAGAAGTATTATACTTCTTCGCAATCTGATAGAGACTATCTCCTTTTTTCACAGTATAAGTAATTTCATTTGTGACAGGAGTATAATCTTCTCCAAAACATTCTAATACTTCAACAGAACTGCTAGGAGTAGTACGAATACGAAGTACTTGACCAATCGATAAAACATTATTTTTTAAAGCATTATCTTTTTGTATTGATGCAATCGATGTTCCATATTGCTTTGCAATAGAATATAAACTATCTCCCTTTTTTACGGTATAAGTAATATAACTAGGTTTCTCAGTAACGGTCTCATCACTTTCCGGAACGATTAGTTTCTGACCAATCGATAAATTCGTATTTTTTAATTGATTAATCTGAATCAGTTCATTAACAGTAGTACCATAAACTTTCGCAATGTTATAAAGGCTATCTCCCTTTTTAACGGTATAGAGAAAAGTACTACTAGGATTCGTTCCGGTAGTAGTTGGTATTTGCAGTACTTGTCCAACTTGAATAACATCAGATGTTAGATTATTGATTCGCTTTAATTCCGAAGCAGATACTCCATATTGATTGCTAATTCCATATAGAGTATCTCCTCGTTTCACAGTATAGGTCAAAAAGAATCCCTCCTAATGAAGTGTATTCGATAAAAGAAAAGAATATGCTATAATAAAGTAGAGGAGAGAATTATGAAAACAATAATACGAAATGATGACAATTTAAAAGAATCAGATATGACTGAGGTAGCAACAAGAGTAAAAGTATTACTAATAAACTCCAAACAAGAATTATTATTAGGATATCCAAAGAATAATTATCAGTTTCCAGGAGGACATGTAGAAGAAGGAGAAACTCTACTAGATACCGTAAAAAGAGAAGTAAGAGAAGAAACTGGAATTGAATTAGAGATAGAAGATATTACTCCTTTTGCAGAAGCTTTCGGATACTATAAAGATTATCCAGAAGTAGGAAAAAATAAGAAAACAGAAATTTATTATTATGCAATAAAAACAGATGAATTACCAAATTTAGAGAATACCTCTTATACCGAGAGAGAAAAAGAAAATCATTTTATATTGAAACAAGTTCCTTTAGAAAATATCGAAGAAGAGTTTGAAAACAATATCAAGCAATATGGGGATGATAGAGGAATCCAAACAGAAATGTTAGAAATTATAAAGGTGTATAAAAATGAAAATACTATTTTGAAATAGTATTTTTTAGTTGTATCGAAGCCTCATTATGAAGTATAATAAATATAGAATAGAGTAGGTGTAGCCAATGAAGAAGTTAAAAATTATTGGAATCATTTTATTACTTGTTGTAGTTTTTGGAGGTACAACTACTTTTGTTTTGTTAAAAACAAATCAGCCAAAGAAAAAAGTCATTGATATAAATGAAGATATTTACGAAGCAAAAATCGATGCAAAAAAGAATGAAGCTGTAGTAGATGGAGAAAAAGTAAAACTAAATGAATTACTTGGAGTATCCGAAAAAGAATTAGAAAAAAAAGTAGAAAATAATACGTTCGAGGAATTCCTAAAAGAAAACCTAGTTGGAGACATTAATGTAGTAGAAGATAATATCCAAATAAATAATCCATACGCAATTAAAAAATTGATTGTTGAAGCGGATTCAAAAGAAGAAATCGAAAAGGATGAAAATGTAAAAGAGATTAAAGAAATTGCTGAGAACTTATATACCGTTACATATGAAACAGCAAAAGATACAAAAGATGGATTAAAAGAGCTAGAACAAAACGAAAATATTAAGAGCGCAGGAACAGATGGTAAAGTTCATATGACTGCAACGACAGTTACCACAAGTACAGCAACAGAAGCACAATATATTGGTTGGGGTGTAAAAGCAACAGGGCTTGATAGCTACATCAACTATATCAATGGAAAAAGCTCTGCAGGATTAGTAAGAGTAGCAGTATTAGATACTGGAGTAAATGCTTTCCATGAGATATTCAAAATGAGTACCACAGCAGATAAGTTCGATTTTACAAGAGCGTTTGATTATGTAAATCTTGATAGAGATCCAGATGACGATGCAGGACATGGTACAGAAGTAGCAGGAGTAATTGCAGAAGCTACTTCAAAAAATGTAAAAATTGTACCAGTAAAAGTATTGGATTCCAATGGAGATGGAGATTTATCAGATATTATTCAAGCAGTAGATATTTTAAAAGATGAAGTAGATGTAATTAACTTAAGTTTAGGTATGTCTGAATCTATTTTAAATTCGAATTCTAGAGTTATTGCAGAAAATAAATTTTTAGAAGCATATAACAAAGGATGTATCGTTGTATGTGCAACAGGAAATGAAGCAGAACCAGTAAGCTACCCAGCAAGCAGTAGTTACACGATTGCAGTTGGGTCAGTAGATTCCAATAATGCAATTTCTTATTTCTCAAACTATGGTAGTCAAGTAGACTTTGTAATGCCTGGAGAAGATTTAATTCTACCAGCATATGAAACAACAGATCGTTATTACACTGGTCAATCTGGAACTTCTTTTTCAAGCCCTTATATGGCAGCAGCAGTAGCTCAAATACGATCAGAGTTTCCAAATTATACATTTGCTAATGTAATGACACTTTTAAAAGCAAATGCAAAAGATTTAGGAACTAGTGGAAAAGATAATTATTATGGTTATGGAGTAATTGATTTTAATAAATCTAAATTCTTAAGCCCAGTAATCAGCAGTTATTCCAAAACAGGAATTGTAGGTTCAAGCGAAACAATCACGGTAAACGCAACAAGTGGACCAAATATTACTCAGTATGCAGTTACATCGTCATCCACTACACCAAGTAGTTGGACAAATGTAAGTAAAGCAGGAAAAACGGTTACACTTAAAGTTAAAGTAACAACAAACGGAACATATTATATATGGTTAAAAAACGCATCAAATAAAACAGTATCACAATCCGTAAGTGTATCAACAATTGATACAGTAGCACCATCTATTGTTTCCAATTTAGCATCAAATAGTATTGCATCATCATCTGCAAATCTTACAATAACTGCAAAAGATACAGTAAGTGGTATTTCTAAAGTAATATTCTATTATAAGAAAAATGGAGCAAGCCAATACTCATCTACTACCAAAACATTTAGTAATGTAAAAACACAACAAACTATAACTACGGCTCTAACAGGACTATCTAGTGAAACAAAATACTATGCATACGCTGAAATATATGATGCATGTAATAATAAAGCAACATCAACAACAATTAATTTTACAACACTAGAAGCGCCATTATCGGTTAAATATCAAACTCATGTCCAAGATATTGGATGGCAAGGATATGTTACCAATGGAACGGTATCCGGAACTTCCCATCAGTCAAAACGATTAGAAGCAATAAAAATTGAATTATACAATAAAGGACAAAAAAATGGAGGAATTAAATACAAAACTCATGTAGAACAATACGGCTGGATGAATTATGTATCAGATGGAGCACAATCTGGAACAGACCATGAATCCAAACGATTAGAAGCAATAGCAATTGAGTTAACCGGAGATATAGCCAATAATTACGATATATATTATCGTGTTCACGCACAAAATGTAGGTTGGCTCGATTGGACAAAAAATGGAGAATATGCCGGAACAGCAGGATATGGATATCGACTAGAAGCAATACAGATTGTTATTCAATTAAAGACTGCATCAGCTCCAGGAAGTACTATAAATCCATATGAAGCAATTAAAGTTCGATATAGCACTCATATTCAAGATTTAGGATGGCAAAACAATATTAATGAAGGTCAAATATCTGGAACTTCTCATCAATCTAGAAGATTAGAGGCAATCACAATTGTCTTAAAGAATCTAAAAGAAACCGGAAGTATAGAATACGCAACTCATGTACAAGATATTGGTTGGCAAAATTTTGTATCAAATGGTGGATTATCCGGAACACATCATCAATCAAAACGTCTAGAAGCAATAAAGATTCGATTGACTGGAGAAGTCGCGACAAAATTTGATGTCTATTATCGAGTCCATGCTCAAGAATTTGGTTGGCTCGATTGGGCTTGTAACGGGCAAGAAGCAGGTACAGCCCATTTCTCTTACCGATTAGAAGCAATTCAAATAAAATTAGTAAGAAAGAATGATACGGCATCAAGGCCGACGAATACACAACGACCTTTCGTAGA
>JAFUFG010000253.1 GCA_017470045.1 Bacilli bacterium
ATTCAATTTCAATTCTGTTACCAGGAGTTTCGTACTTAGTGACCAATACATTATTTCTATCATAAAACTCTACTTCCAGTTTCTGGGCGTACAGATTTTCATCAAGAACTGTAAACGGAACCGTATCTATTATAGCATTAGATACAGAAATAGTTATATTGGAATTGCTGATAGTACCACTATAAGTATCCGTAGTAGAATCATATCTTACATTAGTAGCACCAGTTATGGTAACAGTACCACTATGATACCCTTCTCTACCACAAGTTACTTGAACTGTAAATGTACTTCCTTTAATTTCATTGAATGTAGAATTGTAGTCTGTTCCATTACAAGATACTTTGATAAACTGATCATCAGACTGATTAATAGTAATGGTTCTAAATGCTCCAAGTACAGGAGTAGAACAATCTATTTCTATATCACTAAATACGTTTCCATAATAAACACTACTATCTCCATTAACAGAAATAGTGCCTCCGGTATATCCTTTATCTGGAATACATTTAGCAACAAAATAGTCACCATAGTTAGCTTCAAAGTCTTTGTAATAAATTTCATTATTACAAGTAATCTGAATGACACCATTCTGTATCTTATTAATTTTAACACGATATTTATCTTTATATTCTTTTTCATTATAGAATTCTTTAAATTCTGTAATTAATGGAGAAGTAGAAAGAGCAATAAGATCGTATCTGGTCTTAATATCAACATTAATCTTCTTAATACTATTAGTGATATCCATTACATAGGTTTTTGGAACTTTCTTACCATTAACGAATATCATCATTAATTCTTTATTATAGTTTCTATCGATATAATGCTCATTCAGACAAATATATCCACTCTGAGGGAGCATTGCTATACTACCATTAGCTTTAGAACCAGTATACAAGAATACCACGGATACCTTTCTACTGGAATCGTTCTCTCCAGGAATATCTTTCAATGTCATTGTTCTAGTAAGTCTATCGATAATATATCTACTAGGATCAATATATGTTCCTCCATAGAATACTAGTACTCTATCACTAAGATCTATTGAATTAGTATATACTGATGGAAACGCAAACGAATGCTGCCCATTAGCCAAAGCAATAGTAAATTCAGATTTATTTACATCAGTTAGATCATATGCATGACAGAATAAGAAAGTTAATTCATCGAAAGCTTTCAATTTGATATCTGTATTGTCTATTGTAAGTTTAAGGTTATTATTACTTATAGTATAATTATCTTCAGGAATAAAAATACCTCTGATGAATAATAAGAACTTGTTATCCCTAAATGGAGTACTTACAATAGCAGGATAAGGAATATCAAACGTCATTTGTCCTGTAGTAGCAACAATTCTCTTTTCAGTAAATCTGATGTATTCTTTATTTCCAAGATGATAGTCTATAGTATCAGGGTTCATAGCTTTGTAAGCAACGAATACTGTTACTTCATCATTTACATTTACAATCTTTTCACCTCTATTAGAAGGTAATGTTTCTTTAACGTATATTCTCCAATCAGGATTTATAAAAATATAATCTCTAGGATAAGTCTTAGCATATAATGGATCGTAAATTATAGTAGTATAAGCATTGTCTTTGAAATAAATAGTATTGCCAGATACGTAATAATACGCATTAGGAATGAATTCATTATTGACAAATACTAATATATTAGAATCACTATAACGCATATTAGTGTAGTTAGGTACATCTACAATATTTTCCATTACAGCTGTAATAGTATAAGACTGGAAGTTTACACTATTATTATAATTAGCACCATCAATAGCATATACAGAAGTTATAATATCTCCAGGTACCAAATCATCCTGATTTCTATCTAAGACTAATTTATCTTTATATACAGTATAACTATCGGCATCTAATAATTTATTATTCTTGAAGAAAATATAACTATTATTAGCAGTATTACCATATAAGTCTACAGATAGTTGACCATATTCAGATATTACCACATTGGAGAAATTTAAAATTATATTATTATCAGCGAAATTGTATCTATCAGTCTCTATTACCATTGCTACTTCAGTACCCTTAGTGAGTATATGATTGAATTCAATGGTATTATTATCTGCTAATACATATTCACTAGGATCTACTAATGAAGTATTTTCAAAGATATAGATACTTTTATTATCATTTATATTACCAGTATAATCACTAGGGAATCTAATAGTACTATTATCAAACGTTACTTTAACATATCTTGTTACAAATTGCAACGTATTATCAGTAGTAGGTTCATCAATAGTCTCCCATTCAGCTTTATAATACGGGAATATAAATACAATTTCTTCTCCTGGAATCAGATAGTCATCCTGATCCATAAATTCAATATAGTAGTTAGTAACTACAATTTCTTCTTCTCTACTAACCCCAGTATCTTCATCCCATACCGTGACTGTCTTTGTAGTACTAGTAGAAGTTATCTTGTATTTATCAGTACTCATTCTAAGACTCTTGTTCATTACGATGAACGTATCATAGTCTATAGGATAATTAGAGTACGGTAATGGAATCAAGAACTTTCTTTGATTGGTTTCAGTACATTGAACTTTTATAGGCTTAATTACAAGATCTCCACTAGTATTCAAACTATCACATGTTTCACTTATATAGAATATTTCAAGTCTATCATTCTTTTTCAGACTCTTAATAAAGTAGATTGTTTTAGCAGTGATACGGTTATCGTTCAGACTAGGTACCAGTATCTTGTAGAATGAGTTATTCATTAATCTACCATTTAAGAATACCAAGTACTTATCTGGGTTATATCCACTTCTAAAAGTATAAGGTAATGGTACATTAGTAGTATCATCGTATACTTCTATACATCTGTACAAGAATTGTCTATTACTACCAATATACAAACCATAGTTTTCGTACTTCTCATCTGACAATTCAATCTCACTTGTTTCTTCATTAACGTTGTACAGTATAGGGCAAAGATTAAGATAATTCTTTCTATCAGTGTATATCAGCAAATCTTCTTTAGGAATGTAGTAATATCTATTGTGAATAGTTATACCAGTAAACTCGTTATTTTCATTGAAGTATCCACTATCATGAAGCTTCTTGATATCGGTATCAAAAAGCTCATTACAGATATTTCTGAAATAGCATACTTCTACAATACTATTATTCTTAATCGTATTACCAGGTTCAAATGTAAATGAATAATTGGTATACTCTATATTTTGATACCATACAGGAAGCTCACCATTAACGAATATAATAGGAAATGTATCGTTTTTGGTATCAAACTTATCATAGATATCTCTGCTCATAGTAATCTTACCGTCTCTATCTTTAAGAGCCAGTATTTCTTTACCAGTAAACTGCATATTGTTTACAGGTCTAATTTCTTCGTATACTTCGTCATACTTATTCCTATTATAATTAAAGATATATCTCATAGTGTTGTAATACTTATCATCATATCTAGGATTATAAGTAGGGAAGTAATCGAATTCCTGCCTTAATGCTGTTATATCGATAGGAATAGAGCCAATAGAATATTCATATTCTGATTCTAAATACTTTTTAATTGTTTTTTCATTTGGTATCTCTGCTAAATTATCTTCACTCTTGATATGTCTAATATCGAAGAAGATATATACATCTAATGCTTTAATGGGATCTGACTGTATAAGTGTCATGTAGTTACCAATACCGATATCTACACTTACATCATTTTCGTCAGGAATAACAAAAGAATCTCTATAGAATATCAAGAAATTACTAGCAGTAAGTTTATTCTTAATATCAAACTCAACTTCCATTTCACTGATATTCTTTACATTCTCGTATACAAGCATACGTAAGTTAGGATTTAGACAGCTAATTACGTAATCATGGCCCCATGTTTTACATGTCTTATCTGCACCAAATATTTTAAATCCATTATCAGGAACCAAACCAGAGTTAGAATATTTAACAGCAAACGGAAGTATTATCATTTGTATATCTGATACCATATGATCCCATTTAAATCCTTTAATTACAAAGGTGACAAATTTATCACTCTTTACAACAGTAAGATTCTCCCATGGAATGAAGGTACCATCTACAAACAATATAGCTGGCATAAATTGTTTATTCTTTACACCGTTAGCATAGTTGACTTCCATATATTTAACTTCTTTACTATTAACAAAGAAGTTATTATCCCATAACCAGAACATATGGATTTTTATAGAGTTTCTATCTCTATTAACAAAGTATTCTCCATTCTTAAAGTACAGTTCTTCTACCTGTCTCCAAGCAATATCTATTTTTTTAGGAATAAATCCTTCCTGAATCCAAGATGTATTATGTTTGTCTCTATGTCTTCTACGCTCAAGAGATTTAACTATACTTTCATATCTAGAATACTCTGTTTCTTTATCTTCCCATACATTCTGATCTTCTTCATCATCAGAAGTTATAAGATAATTAGTAGGGATTGGTACAGTATCATCTGTTATCGTTAATGCTTCTTTGAGGAATACGATATTATCTAATCTACCTTTAAAAAATGCTCTTCTATTATACTTATCATCATAACCAGTACCAAAGGTAGCTCTTACAAGATCAAAATTAATGGCATTCTCTATGTCTATATAATTACCAACTAGATCACCATTCAAGAACACAGCTAATTTCTTGTTAGAGAAACCAATTCCTGTCTTAATAATAGCAAGATAGTTCCATCTATTGTTAGAAAAACTATCGGTAATATCTATAGAATAAGTAACTCCAGTTCTATCTGCTACTACTAACTTAGATCTATTATCTTCAGTTCTGATATATATCTTATTACAATTAGATTCATTACTACCATCAGAAAGAATCATTTGAATACTATCATTAGTAGTTATATCAGTATTAATCCATAAACTAATTGTAAAATCATCATCTTCAGAGAATAAGATATAATCTCCAGATACTTTATATAAGGCAGAAGTACTACCATCAAAGGTAGCACAGTTACCAGCAAATTGCCCTGCAGTGGAATAGTCTACGGTATCTACTGTACTAGTATCAGTAGATATCTTAGAATTCCAATTATTTAAATTTAGATCAATCGGTCCGAACGTTCTGTTAAATCGGAGGTTTACAAGAGAATTATATTCAGACATCTATTTCACCTCTCTAAAAATACAGGATGAAGGCTTATACCTTCATCCTGTTCTTGATCTATTAGTTGTTTTCGTATATATTGATTTTACCCATTTCTACTAAATCTTTAGAAAGGATTTTTTCAATTGTTTTCTGCATATTAAGATAAACTCCACAATATGCGTCTGTAATCATTGTTAAAAATGACGGTAAGAATTCAAGTGCCATTACTGTACCAGTACCATAAGTATACATCCATTTTTCAATTACAAGAGATAATGTAAGTTTATCTAATTTGAATACAGTCTTTAAATCTTCTACAAATGTAGGCAAGGATTCAAAATGAACATTGCTAGCAGAAATACTAAAGATTCTAGCCTGAGATTCTGTTAGATCTGCAGACTTAGCTGCGATATCATCAATTCTATCCTCATCTTCTATTCCTGCTACTACAGTTAAAAAGTATTTAGCAGCCATATATCTACATTTATCTTTCTGCTCAGGAATTACAGAAATATTACCAATATAATCAATGAGATGAGCAAACAGCTTACCAAAGCATCTAGTCATAAGAACTAAATTAGAACTCTTTTTAGTAAGCATTCCAGGCATCTTATAGTATATCATATTATTTTTAGCGGAGATAAGATGAGCTGTTAGAATATCTACTTTTACTTTATATCTACCATTTTCACGTTTGGTGATAACACCACTACAGTCAATAAACGCATTAATTTGTTTATCTTTCTTAATATCTTTAGCACAGAATACTCTGATAGCTCTAGGTAAAGGTTCATTTGGCCAAATTAAATTAGTATTTTTAGAAGTTAAAATTTTCATAGTATAAGAAGGAGCTTTAGATCTCTTGAGTTCTAAAGCTACGTCTTCAGTAAATACTTCAGTATTTTTATCTATACGTTCAGCTTTAAGAATAGCATTAGACATTTTCTGAGTGTAATTATCCATTTTAGAATACAGATAACACCCAGTGATCGGTTTTACTTTTATATCGCTCATAATGGTATCCTATCCTTTCTTAATATCATAGATCAGATTACTTTAATGTTTTCGTATCTAAATAGTAAATTACTAGCCCATCTACAGTTTATTAATAACGCTATTAGAGGGAGTTACGAATCATGAATATAGAAGATAGAATTATTGATTTATTAACAGATGAATTTGGAGACTCTAAGAATAGAGGGTTTAGAGCTCTATCTGAATACAAATATCAAGGCATAAATGTGCCTAGAGTTACAGTTATACTTCAATCTACAGAGTTTGACAAAGCATTACTTAATTGGGTAAACTTTATAGGATTTAAGCATATAGATTATAAACAGATGTTAGATAATGCTTCTCTTATAGGAAGACAAACTCATTCATTTATAGAGAGTTTTATACAGCAAAAAGAAAACTATAAAGCTCCTGTTAGAACTGAAGTTGTAAATTGCACGAATGCATTTAAAGATTGGTGGAGGCAATTAAATTTTTCTTATAGTGTAAAAGTAATAGCCGAAGAACAACCTCTTACCTGCCCATGGTTTGGTGGTACATTTGACTTATTACTAGAAATAGATGGTAAGAGAACACTTATAGACTTTAAGACATCTAATCATATTACATTTAGATATTTTATACAATTAGCAGCATATAAGTATCTCATACAGTATAATTATAATATGCCCATAGATGCAGCATGTATATTAAGAATGGATAAAGAAAACGCACAATATGAAATGGCCGCTATAGATTTATCTAATGAATATGATAATCTATTTATGGAGCATTGCACTTATACTTTCTTCAGTCAGTTAAATACTTATTATGCTATAGCAAGAACAAAGCATGAATTTAATAAATTATATAAAAAAGATGCACTTAATACTACAGAAATAAAAGAAGAAGGGAATTCTAATGTTTAATTCTGAGCTGGAAGAGAGAATGTGTAAAGGAAAAAATATTCTTTCTTACTTATTAAAATTAAGAATAGTTGAAGACTCATTACAGCATCTTCCTATAAAGTTTATTCGTAATACTATAACCAAATTTTGTAAGTTTTATGTAGAACTTAAAATAGCTAATTTATTACAATCATATGACATAGAACGTATATTATATGATTTTGCTGAATGTATGCATGCTTTTAGATTAACAGATACTGATTTAGCTAAATTAAGAATAGTAAATAACGATTATGATGTAGAGGATTATGGTATAGCATTTAAAGTATTTACTGATAGTAAAGATATATCTATTACAGGAATCAATCTGAAGATATGGACTAAAGATAAAATGGCTAAATTAATACTTCAATTAGAAGTAAATCAAGGTATATTTAGATTAGATATTCAGTGGGCATATAAGAACGATGCTGGTGTATATGTTAATTATAGTAGAACAAACGATATCTTGGTAGCAAGAGATGAGATTAAAAGTATACTAATCGAGTATATCCTTAAACATGTTCATTATATTATTCATGTAGGGCATAAGTCAAAAAGAGAAAGAATATCACCTACCTAGATATCTAGGTAGGTGACTTCTGAAAAATGATAAGACGCTAATCGAAAGAAGTTGAGCTAATGTAACTATTCAATTTGCTTGTTGATTGTAATTGATTATTTCTCAACCAAATCCGATTTGTTTAGACTATTGCGTTCGCATTAATATCGTACCCGAATATCAAGTTATAAGGTGAGGAGTCGTATTCGTACGAATACTATAGCCTAATTATATAAATGTTGGCCTAATATTAATTTAAGTTATATACTATAATAATGAATCAAATAAACGATTCATATTATTTCCTTATATTTTTTGAGGTGTTAATATGGAAAGCACATTAGTTGAAGCTATAATAAGTGATTTACATTTTGGGGTATTAGACCCAAATGAACAATATAAAATTCTTAAAGAACAATTCTTAAACAAACTTGCTGAGTTACCAATATTAGATATTGTAACAATAGCGGGAGATGTGTTTCATAGAAAATTTATGGCTAATTCAGATGCTATATCTGTAGCCTGTTATTTCATATCAGAACTAATAGATTTATGTGGATCTAAGAGAGCAACTCTTATTATTATAGGAGGTACCTATTCTCATGATTCAGATCAAATTAAACTGTTTTATCCATTAGCTCAACAAGCTAGAAATAGAGGTATAGATGTACGTATTATAGAAGAGATTAGTATGGAATATGTAAAAGGAAAAAAGATTCTTTGTATTCCAGAATTATATGGCAAAGGATACGACTATTATGCTAATTACTTATATGAAGCAGGAGGAAATCCAATAATAAACGATCCTGAAGATAGAATGTATGATGCGTGTTACATGCATGGTACTTACGTTAATAGTATTTATGGTAAAGACACTCCTAATCTTAATTCTGAAAGAGAACCTATATTCTGTATGGAGAATTTTCAGTTTTGTTTAGGTCCTATTGTGGCAGGTCATGTTCATCAGCCTAATTGTTTTGATTCACACTTTTATTATTGTGGATCTCCATATAGATGGCAATTTGGAGATGAACCAGATAAAGGATTTATAATTTTATTACATGATATCAGACATCACTATTATTCAGTACATTATGAAGAAATTATATCTGATAAATATATTACTATAAAATTAGATGATCTCTTAAATAAAGATCCTAATACCATTATAAATTATATAAATGATATTAGAGAACGAGAGAATATCAAATTTATACGAGTAATATTTTCTTCATATAATCCTGAGAATATGGCTGTAATAAAGAATTTCTATCATAATAACAAGAATGTTACTATAGTAGATAAGTCTAAGAATCTTAATGTAGTCAAAGGTGTAGAAGAGGTTAATGATAAGTATAAAGAGTATGATTATATTACAAATATAAGTCTATCTCCAGAAGCTAAGTTAGTAGAGTATATCAACAAATATAAAGGTAGTACATTTATAACTGTAGATGAACTTGTAAAAATACTAAAAGAGATTTAGACTAACATTCTCATAACTCTGATATCTGGAAGTGATGTTATGGCTGTAAATAAATATGATAAATTAATGGAAAAGAAATATAAGAATCCTAATTTACAATTGAAGATTACTCCTCAAATAATGGGATTGTTTTGTGAATATGCGTTATCTGATAATGCATCTATTCATAGAGCAGGATTAGTAAATTTAAGATCATTATTGACCGGTATAGACCCAAACTTATCGTTTGAAAATAATCCTAATTTGATTCAAAGATATAATCTTTGTTTGGATATATTAACCGCTAAATTAGATAAAAATTTAACTCAGAAAGAATACGTTATAACAGACGTCAAAGGTATAACAGGAGATAAGTATAAAGATTTAAATATAGATGCTATAGGTGAAATATCTACTAGTAATGTAATGTGGGTAGAGAGCGAAGTTATACCGAATTATCTTAATGCTAGATTAATAAATAATTCAATTATAGAATTACAGAGGGAGTGTACTAAATATGCAACAGCTGATCCAGGAGATATTCCGACTTATTTAAATAATATTTATCAAAAAGTAGAAGATATTTATGTACAAAAAAGAAGAAATGAGATAGATTCAGACGAAGCTGATAGTTTATTTCAGTTATCTAAATCTGAAAATACAGTATCTGCTATTTGGAATAGGCAACGTAGTACTGGATATAAATTGATAACTGGCATGCAAGCATTAAATACTATACTTGGTGGTGGATTTGAAGAGAGACGGGTATATTGTATATTTGGTTTACCAGGTGATGGTAAAACAATTACATTATTAAATCTCATGTATCAGATTAAGAAATATAATCCTAGTGTACAAACTAAAGATCCGACAAAGAAACCAGCTATAGTATTATTGACAATGGAAAACTTTATTCATGAAGAAGTCCAGACGTTATATAATATAGCAGTATGTAATGAAAATATTTCTGATAGGCCATTAGATGAAGTATTAAAAGCTATAGAAGATTCGGATTTATTTAAGAATAAAGATGGTACACCCAATCCTATCGAACTATTTATCAAGTTTAAACCAATCAATTCTGTTACAACTGATTATATGTATAAACTCACTGAAGACCTAAATGATGAGGGATATGAAGTAATATGTATTCTTCAGGATTATATTATGCGTATTAAATCTTCTGATACACCTAATAGTGCAGAAGAACGAGTTAAACTTGGTAATATAATTAATGAATTTAAAAATTATTCAATGCATTATGGAATTCCAGTTATTACAGCAGCACAGTTGAATAGAGAAGCTGCTAGAACTATTGATGCATTTAGAGGTATAGGTAAGTTTGATGATATGATTAATAAAGTTGGTAGAGCTAATATAGCCGAATCATCTCAGTTAGATTTTAACTTAGATGGTATTATATTTATAGCTCCATGTTATGAAGGACAATCTAAGTGGCAAGCATTTAAACTTATTAAACATAGATACAAATTAGACTTATTACCATCTCAGCAAGTATTTTTTCAACCATTCACTCCAGGAATGCCAGCTAAGTTAATGGAAGATGTGGGAAGAATAGAATCAGAAGCCAGAGCTTCAATTAACTATGATCCTGAATTAAGTGAGACCAAAGCATTATTTGATAATGCTATAGATATGGGTGAAAAGGTTGCTCCTAAGAAAAAGAAAAAAGAAGAGAATACCTATGCATTAAATGCAGAATTGGATAGACCCAAATTAGTAAGTGCTGGAGTTAAGATTGGACTAAAAGCCAAATCGGATATTCAAGAAATTGAAGGTAAAGCAGAGATATTCTCAATAATACCTGAAGAGGAAATGGATGACTTTGTATATAATCAATATATACAAGAAATCTTATTTGAACATCCAGATCTTATTAAGTATTTTCCGTATATAGAAAACGGTTAACGGGTGAGCATATGCTCACCCGTTTATTTTTCATTTAGAGTTATTATATATATCTATTGAATATTTCTCAGAAGTATTAATATTACTAAGGTAGCTTAGTAAATCATCTTTTCTTATAAGCTTTATAGGATTTATATCATGAAATTCTTTGACATTACATATACCGTTTAATAATAGTATTATATAATCTAATTCAGTAGTACCATATATATCAGCAGATAATAGTTTTGGTTTATAATTATATTTACTAATATCTTTATCTTCTAAATATACATTAGTAGCTAACTTTTTAAGTTCAAACAAATAATCATCCAATACGTTTTTAACTGTAAAATTTATATTATTATATGAATCTACATAACACCAATCACCATATAATGGGGCTACTTTATTTTTTCCAGCTTCTATAAACTCACTTAAAGTGTGAGCATATATAGAATTATCTGTACCGCTATATTCGGTTTGGCTTCTTATTTCCATATTAGAATTCACCTCCTATAATTCTAGGCTTAGTAATATCTCCACTGCTAAATGCTACAATAAATCTAGTACCAGGAGGAATGAATTTAATAGGATACCTACGACTAATTTCAAAAGGTACATCTAATTTTATTACAGTAGAATTATTAAATTGGCCTATTGGTAAATTACTCGTATCAGCATTCATTATATTACCAGTAGAAAGATTAGTATGATCTATAGCTCTAGAATTCTCTTGTAAACCTACTAAAGACTGAATTCTAAATGGTTGGGCCCCAGGTTCATATTTATTACATACATCTAATAGTATAGCAATAGCAGTGCTATCTACATCTTGATTTATATTCATTTAAATCACCTCGAAATTAGATATTATATATAAGATTGACATTTATTATAATAGTGTTTGGAGGCGGTAAAAATAATGGTAATTAATAAAGATTTATATATTGTAAACGAAATACCGTTTAAAGAACCGGTATATGGATGTAAACCTGAAAAAGGAATTCCTGATATCATAGCTATAACAACTACAAGAGAAGAAGCTTATAGAATAGCAACTAGATATCTTGAATACAAAAATTTTAGAAAACAATATTCCATCGTGTATTTATCGTATTATAATGGTATGGATGGTGAGTATTGGGGTAATTTATATAATAATTATGATTTAAATCACTTAGTTGGAATAATGGGTGCAGATGTAGTTATAGACGAAATGTTTGAAGAAGATTGCCCATTATATTTTAATAATGCTGTATCTAATAGTCTTAATGTAATGCATTCTATTAAAGATTTTAGAACTATGTGTAATTGGATTAAAGAAGGAATTAAAAACTATTTTACAAAAATATCTATGTAAATAAAAACTATAAGGAGTGTGTACTATGAACAAAGATGAAAAAAAGCAAAATGCATTTTATGAATTAAGAGACAAATATGCTAGAGAATTTTCTGAACTTGTTATTCAGAGATTAGGATTAGAGCCTGAAGGAGATAATAATACTCTTGTATTTAGTGATATCTTTTTATCCGGTATTCCTCTTCATTTAATTTATGAAGGATATAAATTTGTACCATTTGATTATGAATACATTGCAGAACAGAATCCTGATACCATCAAAGTATTTGATCCATACAACGATCTCGGATTAATCAATTATTGCCTGAGTCAGTATATGGTATATATACAAGAAATAGATGTAAATAAATACGTGTCTATTATTAGTATTAGTAATAATAAAATGAATGAATACGGTCATGGTGAAATAGCATTTGACACAGAATATGGAACATCTGAATTGTCTAACACACCTGATGGGTATCATATTATTGGGCATGATTATAATCGTGATAGTTTAAAATATTTAGATTTAATTTATATTATGGATGGTGCAGCAAAAATAGAATACACTGCATTACGAAATCTCGATTTAGTAAATATGGATAAGTTTGAAATATAGAGGATAATATGATCCAGTTTACAGATGAACAAGAAGATTTAATTAATAAAGCAATCCAATGGTTTAAAAATAGCAGTGAGCCAATATTTCAATTCAATGGAAAGGCTGGAACCGGTAAAAGCTTAGTTATGAATGAAATAATATCTAGACTTGGTTTAGATATATCTCAAGTTGCACCTATGGCTTATACAGGTGCCGCAGCAATTGTAATGAGAACCAAAGGACTTCATAATGCCAGAACTATTCATTCTTGGTTGTATGAACCAAAAATTATAAACGATTATTCTCAATCACCAGATTATATGAATAGATATCCGAAAAAGCTAGTATTTGTTAAGAAGCCTTTACCTCTATATAAGAGATTAATATGTATAGATGAAGCATCTTACGTTCCTATGTCTATGAAGAATGATTTATTAGATACAGGTTGTAAGATAATAGCATGCGGAGACTTAAATCAGTTACCACCTGTAATAGGTGATCCAGCATTTCTATATAGTGGTAATATATATACTCTTACTCAAATTATGAGACAAAAAGAAGAATCTGCTATTGTATATATTGCTAATCTTATATTAGAAGGAAAACAACCAGAACCCGGATTATATGGCAGTGTATATGTAACTTATCCAGAGTATATTACAGACTCTATGATGTATAATTCTGATGTGATAATATGTGGTAAGAATAAGACTAGAGATTTTTATAATAATAGAATGCGAGAGTTAAACTATATAGATCCATCAGATAAAATTCCACATCATGGAGAAAAATTAATATGTAGAAAAAATAACTGGCAATTTGGTATAGATGGTATAAACTTAGCAAACGGTTTATCTGGTATAGTATATAGCTATCCAGATGTATCTTGTTTTGACGGCTCTACTTATTCTATAGACTTTAAACCAAATATGTTTAACCTTATTTTCAGAGATGTAAAGTGTAACTCAGATTTCTTTAGAGGTACCAAAGAAGAAAAAGATCAAATACGAAATTCTAAAAAAGGTATCAAAGGAGAACTATTTGAACTAGGATATGCTATTACAACTCACTTATCTCAAGGATCACAATTTGTACACGGTATGTATGTATCTGAGTATATGAGTCCTGATATTAATCGTAATCTAGACTACACTGGTATCACTAGATTCTCTAATACTTGTTTTTACATTTTACGACCACGTAAATTTTGGTAAGATTGTATATTATATAAATAAGCCATACATCAGTATGGTTAAAAGATAAAGGAGGTAAAAAATATGTTAGACAGACAGTTGGTTCAAATTGCGATGATGGTAGATGACCAAGGTAATCCGATTGAACCCCAACGAAAGGAATTAACGTATCTGTTGTTATTCTTTGCGGATAATCCAGATACGGGAGAGGAGGAAAAAACATTTGAAATTGTAGATGGTAGAGACAGAGTCTGCGATACCATTATGGAAGAACAGGGAACTCGGTATATCAACTTAATGAAAAGTCAAGTAATCAGTGAGAAAGTTACTGATATTTTGAATAGAAGTATTAGTTGTTATACTTTCCTGCGGTTTTGTTTAGACCCAGAATACCAAGGAGACAATCCTGTCTTATTTGGCGATGATGGAGAAGGAAATTATATGTCTATTGATGTTCTCAATAATCTGATGATGTCAGAATATGCTGATATATTAGAAGAAATGGGAATATATGATGAAGAAGATTTGGATCGTTTCTATCAATGTGATTTTAATCATATTAGATATGAACCTAAATCTTCTGAAAACTAATTGATTAAAAGGAGTGTGAAAATGGGAAAACCAAATGGAAAAAGGGTTAACAAAAAATCGGCCTTTTTTGATCCATTAATCGAACGTTATAATGGAGATATATTTAAAGCTCCAGAGCGTATATTGATTAATAAGATGCCGGTTTTAGTTAACGATATTATTAGAGGAAGAGTTCCATATAATAAGTATGGAAAATACTTTACTAGAGAATTCATATATTTATTGGCAACGCATATTATAAATTCATATAACAATGCCCTTAAAGAATATGATAAGAGTCTGGTATATTCTATGATATATCCAGCTAATAGTTCAGCTAATATTGATGTCATTAAATGGGGACAAATTGTTCAGGCTTATACTACCCTTAATGGAGCAGTCCGGAAACTTCATGCAACGGGTAATGTAGAAGAGTTCTTGAAACTTGTTCCTGCTCAAATGATTAACTTTAAAAATATGCTGTAAATAAGTTTAAATTAAAAATAAAAAAGAGATAACTATATTGTAATGATAGATTCGTAATGAATCTACCTGATATATTATCTCTTTTTTTATTCTGAAGAAAGGTGAGTATATAATTATGACAATTGATGAAGTAATCCACGTTAGAGATACCCTGAAAAAGATTAAATATACTAAAAAGAAAAAGAATCCTAATACTGGTGAAGTAATTACTCAGGAATTATCTGTACCGTTAATTGTAAAATTAGATAATGAAGTATACATTTTTGAAACTTCTTCTATGTTATTCTGGAATGATAGTGAAGGAATTGTTACTTATATGAAATACAATTCTAATTTCTTTGATCATCCTATTATGATTGGTACCGAAAAGATTAATATGCCTTGTATTATTGGGTGTGCACCTTATGATGTTATCCAAGAAATTCAGGCAGTTCTTAATGAAGATACTCTTAAGAAAGCTATTGAAATTATCAAACCTTTAGTCAAGTTCTATGTAACTGATACAGCAGAATCTATTACTGATGAGAAAGCTAAAATCATTATTTCTAAATTCTGTAAAGATACTGCTCCTCAGACTGACTATGACCACTATGTACAGCCGTATAATAAATGAGTAAATTAATATTTACTTATATATTATAATAATGAGCTTAGGCTCGTCCACTTATTTTAAGTGGAAATGATATATCATTTTTACTATTTTAAGGAGGTAGAAAAGTATGTACCCGTATTTCAACAACATGGCAATGGGAGGATATAATATTGTAAATCCCCCTCAGATGCCGCAACAGCAACCTCAGCAGATGGTGATGAGGAATATTTTGACCCCTGATCAGATTAATCTGCTGAAAGAAAATTCTGTAACTCGTGATGGATTCTATACTCCAATCAATGAAGTACAGCAGGCAGCAAGCATGTGCACCCATAAAAATCAGAATGGTGGATTTGCATTAAGCGAGCCTGGTAGCGATGGTAAGAGAACATGTTCTATTTGTCATTCTCGGTTCCATTATATTGAGCCCGATGAAAAGACTGTAGAACAGGTAAAACAGATGGCTAGTGATATGGTTGATCTGTTAGAGACCATTAAGACCAATAAAGGTGATATCGATCCTGAAATTGGTCGTCAGATTTATCAGTTTATTGAGGTAGTAAAACAGCTGCCCAATATGTGGTATAATTCCAGCGAATATATTAAACGTGCAACTAATGGTCCTCAGAATGGAGTAATGTTCCAGAGTGGTCCTAGTCCGTTTGGTATGTTGAATATCATGTATGGTGCTCAGCAGTATTATCCTCAGCCGGTAATGCCTCAGGCACAGGCATATTATCCGCAGCAGGGTGTACCTCAGCAGCCTGTAATGCAGGCACCCATGCAGCCGACTCAGGCACCGCAGGCTCCTATGATGCAGCAGGTACCTGTACAGCAGTATTATCAGCCCGCACCTCAGCAGCCTGTTCAGTACGCACCTTATGGAGTACTGCCTCCTAATGTAACACCTGGTGCAGCAATGTCCAATCCGATTGGTCATGTTGTTCCTGGTCAGCAGGCGGTAGCACCTCAGGCACCGACAGCTCCTGTAGCTGCACCTGCAACTCAGAGTGTAGCAGTTAAAGTACCAAGTCCTGATGAAGCAGTAAAATAAAAGAAGTAATTGAGGATGACCTTTATGGTCATCCTCATATTTTATTTTATTTTCGTGTAAAATAAGATTTATATTATATATTGTATATGAAAATGAAATAAAAAATCACATTATTAAAAACTATATAATATTAGAAATAAACAGATATTATATATCTGAATCTAAATTGCTATTAATTATAAGGAGGTAATTAAATGGCGGCAAAAGATGATGAATATAGAGAAAGTATCAAAGATTATGAAAAAAATATTATAACAATGAAAAATTTCATTGAAGCTTGTAGAAATAATCCTGCTCATATTATAGGCTATAAAGAAGATCCCAGAGCTCATCTTAGTTGTTTTAGAGAAGTACTTCAAAATGGTATAGATGAGATTATTAGACCTTTTTCTCCTGCAGATTTCATAAGTGTAGAGTATTATGAAAAAGATGGTCAATATGTAGTATTTGATGGAGGACGAGGAATTCCTAGATCATCTTTGATTCGTGTGTTTACACAAGAATATACCAGTAGTAATTATAACAAAAGTAAATTAAGTAAATATAATAATATTGCCACTAGTGGTAAAAATGGAATCGGGTCTAAAGCATGCAATGCATTATCAGATTATTTTGAAGTAATATGCTATATATGCGATAAATATAGTCAATCTGGAAAACCAGAAGCTTATACTATTAGATTTGAACATGGATATCCAACTACTAAAGAACCTGTAGATTATCCTAATCCTAATAATATTCAGGGTACTAGAGTTGAATTTAAAATAGATGAAAGTATATTGGGTAGCATTAGACCTTCATGTGAAGATATAGTTACACTTGTAAATACTATATCTCATTTAGCACCATTAGGATCTAAGTGTGATATTCATATTGAACCTATTAAAGGTAAAAATTATGATATTCATATAGTTAATAATCGAGGTGTAGTGGACTTACTTTATGAGCATAATGATAATATAAATTTAGTTATTCCTCCAATTTATATTCATAAAGAAAATAGTGATAAAACTATATCTTGTGATGTAGCAATAGGATGGAATTCTAATGGAATAGATGAACAAGAAGTTATTTATTCATATGCTAATACTTGTATAGTAATACCTGGAGACAGCACTCATGTAAAAGGATTTCTTGAAGGAGTCACTAACTTTTTTAGAGAGTATATGAATAAATTTGTGCTTACAGAGAAAAGTAAATTTAGTACAATTAATTCCGATATTAAAGCTGGACTTAGAGCTGAAGTTTCTATATTTCATATAAACGCTCAGTTTAGTTCTCAAAGTAAAATATTATTTTCAAATTTAGACGCAATACCATTTATGAAAGATGCCATAAGAGAGGGTCTTGATGAATGGTGTAAACAAAATGCTACACAATTAGAAAAACTTTGTAAGTACTTTAAAGATGTAGGGAATCTTAGAGTTAAAACAGATACGGTTAAAATTCAATTACAGAAAAATTCTGTATCTGTATTCTCTGGTATGCCTCAAAAATATGACAAAGCATCTGGCAAAGATCATCTTGAATTATTGATAGTAGAAGGTGATTCTGCAGCTGCTACTACTGAAGTTGCTAGAGATCATAAGAGACAAGCTATATTTGCCATTAGAGGTAAAGTAAAGAATGCTCTTACATGTTCTAAAGTAGACTTCTTTAAGAATGAAGAATGCAAAGCTATATATACAATACTGGGATGTGGAGAGGGTAGAAGATGTAGCCCAGAACAGTGTATATTTGAAAAAGTTATATTCTTAAGCGATGCAGATGCTGATGGTTTTCATATTAAGACTTTATTGTTAAAAATGTTTTTAACGTATTATGCTCCACTAGTTGCAGCTGGTAGAGTGTATGCTGCTGTTCCACCACTATATTCTATAATGATGAAGAATGGAGAACGAAGATTCTTTACAGATGATAAAGACTTCGTATCTTATATATTCAAATCATTCTCTAAGTCTAATGAAGTTAGAACTTCTGATAATAAGAAGATGAGTAATGCTGAAGTAATTCAACTTCTAACTAATAATATAGACTATTCTGATATTATGGAAAGATTAGCACCTAATCATGCTATGAATCCTGATGTATTAGAATTTATTTATAGTCGTATAGTAAAAAATATGACTGTAAAACAAATAGCAAGAGAATGTAAAGCTGTGTATCCATATTTAAACATCAGTGAGAATAATGGAATTATAGTCGGTGATGGATTGGTTAATGCGGAAGTTGAAACTGATATATTTCATGAAGAAACGATGAGAGACTGTAATGCATTAATACTGCCGTATCTCAATAATAGTGATCCGAATGGATATATCTTAAATGGGTATAAAGTATCCTTGTATCAATTGATGTCTGCATTTAACAAATATAGACCTAAGAGTCTAACTCGGTATAAAGGTAAAGTATCCTGAGCCTTTAGACTACCTTTTCCACATCATCAGTGGGGTTATATGTAAAAAATAAGTTTATATATTACATATAGCTAACGAGGGCCGTCTCAATATGTAATGGGTTTATATGTATTGAGAATGTCTCGTGGGAAAATACTTTGATGAAGGAGAAAAGAGGTCGTGGATAATTTATCAAGTGTTTATAAAATAACTAACAAAATTACAGGTAGATTTTATATAGGTTGCTCTACTAATGTAGAGAGGAGATTTAATCAACATCGTCAACGCTATAAAGATTTAAATTCTGGGGAGTATAACAAACCTTTATATATTGATATGAGAAAATACGGTATAGATAATTTTACATTTGAAGTATTGGAAACATGTCAAGATGATAAAAGGTTTGAATTAGAACAGCAATATATCAATAATTTAAATGCGTATATTGAAGGTTACAATACTGGCCATAATGGAGAAGCACACGGAAATACAATACTAACAGAAAAAGAAGTGGCTGATATTCGTAATCGATATAATAACCATGAACGATATAGAGATGTGTATAAATTATATTCTGATAAAATATCTGAATCTGGATTTTCAAAAATATGGAAAGGTGAAACTTGGTTATATGTAAATAACGAGGTTTATACAGATAAAAATAAGATTTTTCATAAACATAATACTGGAAACCCTGGTTCACTAAACGGAAGATCTTTACTAAGTGAAGATGATGTTATTTATATAAGAACTTGTAAAAAGGAAGGAAAACGTATGGATGATGTATATCAAAAATATAAACATACTTTTTCTAAAGGTTATTTTAAAAATATTTGGTATGGTCAAACTTGGCCTCACATTAAAGTATAATCCTGTATCGACTATCAGCTTCGTGGGCTGAGTACTGGAACTATTGATACGTTCTGGGAAACGGGTAGGACGATGATGATCAAAATTATATTACCGAGATCTGAGTCACAAAATAGTCAGCGCCAATAGTGATATTGGGTATAAGTGTTAGGTGAAATGAACCCATCAGAACTTGCTATATCTACTGTACATCCTGATTATAATAGAACTTTAATCAGATATACAACTGAAGATATGGAAAGAGAAATACAAGAAATAAGACGTATTGATTCTAACATGAAAGAATTGTTAGATGACGTAGATACGAATTATGAACTGTAAATATGAGGGTAGGCATATGCCTGCCCTCTATAATTTTATTTTTAGTTATATATTATAATAATGAGAGGAAGTGATATTATGAAAGATAATAAATATATTTATATTCTTATTTTTATATTAGGAATTGTATTAAGTTATTTATATGGATATATTTTTGGGGTATTTGCTATCTGTATAGGAATGGCCTATTCTGCGTATTCTAAAAATTCTATAATGTCGTATGTATATATTATAATAAGTGTATTATTTCAGTGGTGGTTAATTTTTAAAAAATAGTAATTCCTTGTGACTAATAATTGTAATTATTTATGAGGATTTATTTTACCAATATACTTTAATGATTCTTCTAATTGTTTTATTATGTTTTTATTGGTAAGTATATTATCTATATATAATGACATTAATTCATTAGATATGTCTGAATATCATGATATCATTAACGAGTATAATGATATTGCTAGTAAATTTTAATACTAACAGTTTATAAGTCCAGACTCCATATGGAGTCTGGACTGTAATTTCTTTTATTTTTGATTGTATAATATAGCGGTGAAGAAGATAAATCTACTTCATAACGTTAATTAATTATATTCCAAAGGGAGGAATAAAAAATGGAAAAAAATTTAAAAGAAATGCTGGAGTTAGCCATTCGTGAAGGGTTCATTATTAACGATCACAACTCAGGAACAGAAAAAATGCCGCTGAGTAAATGGGGCGTTGTAAAGTTAACACACCTCGATACGGGCGAAGAGGATCTTTGCCCGATTTCAATGGATTCGATTGTAACCTGCATGAATCCTTTGTATGTAGGCAAAGATAACCATGTCCACCTGTCCACCTGGTCAATAGGAGGAAACGTGTGGTATCTGGATATCGAAAGGTACAACAAAGAGTTTAGTCCTAAGGAAAAGTATAGCCTTAATCAGAAACTTGATTGGGCGTACAAACCTTGCTAAGAATATTGGGAGCTCGTAATAGAGCTCCCAAGTATCTCTTTATTTTTTGATTTAGTAAAAAAAAAGAATTAGATAATATATACGTGAGAGTTCATAGTGCTCTCATAATATATTTTAAAGGAGGATAAAACTATGAGTAAAAATCCGTTAGTCAATTGCATTCTAGAGTATAACAAGGATAAGATCGAAAAGAAGGTTATCGATCTTATCATGAATGACGAAGAAATTCGTCAGACCTTCGTTAAAAACGGAAAGGTCTTCTTAGAAGATAAACTGCAAGAAGACTTAGATCCTACCACTAATGTCGATTACATGATTGACACCTTACTGAACAGCGCATCATTCAAGGGTGCCGTGCTTGGTAGAGGCAGGATCACTACCATTGCTAAAGAAATACCTGTTGATATGTCAGTAGAAGAAATTAAGAAAGCAGGAGAGGCTACTTTGAAAGCAATTAGAGAAAAGCCCGCTCCTGAAGTAGAGACCATTCATACAAAAGTCATTACGACAAATCCGGTTATTATTAAACCAATGGCAGCAGACAAAGAAACATTAGAAAAGTACCATACTTTTCTGAGAAGCATTAGTCTATTCTTTAAAGCTAAGGGAATTGTACCCTTAAAGAAGGTAAATTTAATTCAATTAATCGATGACGAAAAATTTGCAGATTCTATTATTGATTACGCTGTGGCTAAACGTGCTGTAGTTAAAAGCGGCGACGTATATCGTTCTACTCCTACCATGATTGAAAAAGAAATGGCTAGAGTAGAAAGAGAACTGGAGGTATAGTGATGGATGTTAATATTGAAACCATAAATATTGCTGCAAGTCATAAGGCTAAAGAGGCTGCAGCAATATTAGGTGTTAGTGTAACAACTGTGTACAATTACCGCTACATTATTAAAAAATGCGGTGGAATTGATAATATGCTACAGAAAATGCGTTCTGGAAAATCATTTTATGCCATAATGGTAGAAGTTGTTCCAGAACGCAGAACCAAAAAAAGAAAAACTGCATCTTCTAAAACTATTAAAGAAAAGCCTAATACAATTGAAAATGAATCTGTATCAGAACCTTTATCATTAGATAAGGTGTCTGAATTTCTTAATAGTTCTGGACTGGCAGAACATGTAAAAAATGTTATTGCCAGACATATGGTAAACGTAGTTGAATTAGATAAGTACGTAGCCAAAGTTTGTGAAAGAATGCACACGTCCAATTTATTGGATGATATGAAATTTTACAGTAAACCCGAATCAAGGCTCACCACTATGGTCGATAAGATCATGGATGAGTTTCCTTACAAACCAAAATTGAAAATCAAAGAGGTGATTAAAGAAATAGAAAAACCGGTGAACGTGTTAGACAAAATTTATACATCCAGCAAGATTATAAAAGAGTATCCTAGATTTTTCTTAACGGAAAAACAGGTTGCTAACTTTATCAAAATGAACTTAGGAGAACTTGGAAGTCATGTAATGGCTATTCCAAGAACTGATGAATTCATTTTGGATGAGGACGGAGCTATTATTCTTCTTGATCTTGCAGAAAAGATTGAGAAAGAAGACGGGCCTTTAGATAATGTATTAGCACTAAGTTCCCCAGTTGTACAACAAGAGCTTAAGTTTAGTAAAGATCTCTTAGATGAGGCTACGGTAAAAATCGAAAAAAAAGTAGTAAGTGATAGCGATTTAGATGCCGATAATCCTCTTATTGAGATTAAAGATAACCTTGTGGATGACTCTGTAAAATGGGGTTTATCTTTACGAAAAGTTAAGGCCATTTATAACATGGATAAAGCATTCTTTGATGCGTTACTTGCATTAAGGGCTGATTCGGTTATAACGAAAAAATCTGTAACCACAAATGAGTTTTATGAGTATTGTAATAATCCGGTATCTTACGGTCAGAAAACTTATCTGATAAAAGAAAAGGATGGAAATATATACTGGGTATTAAAAAAGATGGATTTTGATAAAATAGTTACCGACCATTATAAGAAAAATAATAATGGTAACGGTAATATTGATTTATTCAAAGTTCATGATAGCCTGAAAGCCAAGAATATGCTTGATAAATATTCTGGTTGTAAAGATGCTATCGTATTAAATTGGACAAGAATAAAGAAATTCATCGAGGGTAAGCAAGGATTTTTAAATGCTATTCCTCATCTTAAATAGTTATTAATTTGCAAATTAATAAAGGGTGGTTGCGCAACCACCCTTCTTTTTTCTACGTTCCAACGTTACTTTATAACACCTTTTATTTTTATCTGGAATCGTGAGAATAGGCTTATTTACTGGAGTTAGGCTATTTCTAAGATCTCGTTTTTAATAGATCTTCTAACAGTATATTACTACGCATAAGACAGCTATTCTTATGCATTATTTTTAAGGAGTGAATACTATTATGGAAAGACCAAATGACCCTATTATTAGATTTAATGACCTACATGAAGAGCATAGTTTCAATACATTTTATACTAATGATTTAATGAGAACACAATTTATTTGTAAATTAAAAGAAGAAAATTCTAATCCATTAATAACCATCATCCATCATACTGATATGGATGGTATTTGTGCTGCTCAGATAACTAAAGAATATCTTATAAATGTAATTGGATTAATTCCAGAAGAAATAGACTATATTCCGTATAACTACGAAAAGAACTATGATTTTAATGCTAAAATAGATCCTAAATGTTTATTTATCATATTCGTCGATCTCTCTCCTAAGATGGAAGATTTTAAAAACGTATTGACCAATTCTAATAGATATATTCTTTGGGTAGATCACCATATTGGATCTGTAAGAGAAGTACAAAATTCCAGAGAGTATGCTGAATGGGATAGTATTTTAGAACGTCTTGATGCATATGTAAATATAGATGGATGTGGAACTAAGAATGTATATGATATTACTAAAAACTATCCAATTCCTAGTTCTCCTGTAAATATGAAGTTTGGTGATATCTTTAATGAATCTGCTATATTCTTAGTGGATACGTATGATAGATGGCTACAGACTACATATAAACCATCAGCTGATGCTCTTAATAGACTCTTCTATGCATCAGAACAACTCTTTGTAGGCTCTGAAATAGTAGAAACCGTACTTCATAAATATGGAGACCAAGATTTAGCAGATTCTACTCTTAGAGAATATATTATGACTGGAATTAGATTTCAAGAAATTGAGAAGAGAAGAAATGATTTGAGATACGATAAATTCCATAAAGACTATATTCTTACTACGCCAGATGGTAAAGAATACAGAGTTTGTGTAGTTTGGGGTAGTGGTAATAGTCAGGTATTTGGGTCTCATATTGATGAGTATGATGTAGTAATTCTAGCAAGAAAGACTAAAGCTAATGAATGGAATTATTCTTTCTATTCAACTAAAGATAATATTGATTGTTCACATATAGCAGAGCAATTTGGTGGAGGTGGGCATAAATCTGCTGCTGGATGCTCTGCTAAATACAATATTATTACTAGTAAATATTGTAAATTATTATAATAAATAAAAGAAGGTGTATGATTATATGAATAAATGGTGTGTAGAAAAAAGAGATGGGGTTAAAGTTGGTTTTGATCCCAGCAAGATTAGAAATGCTATTGAAAAGGCAATGAAATCTTGTGGTGTAAAGGAAGCTGAAGAAGACTCCCTGATTATTACAGACAATGTATTGTATACAATGGATAAGCCTGTTAGTACTACAGTATCGGATAAAGTACCTGAAGGATATACACGTATGTATACTGTAGAAGAAATCCAGGATATTGTAGAGAAAGAATTAATGCGAGATTTCCCAGATGTAGCTAAGGCTTACATTTTATATAGAAATGAACGTAGTAGAATTAGAGAAAATAAGTCTGAGCTTTTTCAGGTAGTAGAAGAAAAACTGTTTGCAACTAACGTACAGAATCAGAATGCTAATATGGATGAACATAGCTTTGGTGGAAGAATGGGTGAAGTTCGTTCAACTATCTTAAAGAAATATGCTCTTGAAAAATGTATGTCTAAGATGAGTAGAGACAATCATCTTAACAATGAAATTTATATACACGATTTAGATAGTTATGCAGTCGGTATGCATAATTGTATGACTATTCCGTTTGATGATTTATTAGCTAATGGTTTTGATACTCGTAATTGTGATGTAAGACCTGCTAATAGTGTGAGTACAGCATTTCAATTAGTAGCAGTAATATTTCAATTACAATCACTTCAACAATTTGGAGGAGTTTCTGCCTCACATTTAGATTGGACAATGGTTCCATATGTAAGAAAATCATTTATGAAACATTTTAAAAATGGTCTTCGATATATTACGGAATATTCAGAAGATATTATTGATTATTTTGAAAAATCAATTGATATAATAAATACAAGTATAGAAGATAATAAATATAAAGTATATGATAAAGTTTATAAATATGCATTAGATTTAACAACAAAAGAAGTATGTCAGTCTATAGAAGGAATGTATCATAATCTGAATACACTTCAGTCAAGATCGGGTCAATGGTAAATTGACGGCCCATTGGTATAGAAATATATCATTATTATCCAGCAAAATCGGTGAAGTCTAAAAAAATATTAATAATAATATTTCACGTAACTTTATTGTAAAGTATTTAAATAAGGAGTGAAATATTATGAAGAAAACCAATCCTGAGTTAGAGAAAAAGGTTATTCAAAGTTATTTAGAAGGAAATAGTTGTAAAACTATTGGGAAAATGTTTGATCTTAATTCTGTAACTGTATTTAATATTCTTAAAAGAAATAATATTAATACAAGGACAAATGGAGGTATATATAAATTACCTGTAGACGATATAGTAAGAGATTATAGAGATGGCGTCAGGATAACTGAATTAGCAAAAAAGTATAACGTTCATGAAAAAACCATTTATAATTATTTAGAATCTGTCGGCGAAGAAAGAGATTATATTTATATAAATAGGTCATTAAGAAGAGATTATTTTTCTAATATAGATTCTTATGATAAAGCATATTTTTTAGGTTTTATTATCTCTGATGGGTGTGTTCAAGATGACAATAGTCTTAGAATAACCCTTCAATTGCAAGATGTTTATATATTAAAAATATTTGCTAAAAAGATCTGTAATGAAAATCCTCTTTATTTTAATGGAATGCGACCTAATGAAATTACATTTCACTGTAAATCTAAGCAAATTAAAGATGATTTAGCTAAATATGGCGTGGTTCCAAGAAAATCTCTTATTAGTTATTTACCATTTGATATGATTCCTGATGATTTAATCCATCATATGATTAGAGGTACATTTGATGGTAACGGATGGATTACTTATACTGACAAAACTCATAATATAGGATATTGTGCAGGTAATGAAAGGATAGTTACAGAATTTAGAGATTGGTTAGTATTTAAATTGGGAGTTTATAATGTAAAAGTTATACAATTTGGAGAACACCAATTTTCATGCGAATGGTCTTCTATTAAAGATATAATTACTATTTGTAATTATATTTATGAAGATAAAATGGATTGTTTTCTTAAAAGAAAATTTAATAAGTTCATGATGATACCGAGCTAACTCATTAAATTGCGAATAGGTTAATGAGTAGTGTAGAGCGTAGAGATTGAATAAATATAATATCTCCACGAGTGTTGGGCACTACTAGTTATAGACTAGTATGAGTGGAATTGATCTGCCACAATACCTAACGTTAAACGAGGGTGAAAATGTACGCCGAACTTATAGGAAACTATAAGAAGTAGAGGATAAAAAGCCTTTACGATAACAAGCTTGAATCAATTACCGTTCACTTCTATTAATTTCGGAAGTTGTACTCTTCCTGAAGGAAGAATGATTATAAAATCATTACTTGAAGGATGTTTAAATGGTGTCGGGAAATGGCACACTACGTCAATATTCCCTTGCGTGATCTATCAATATTCTAAAGAAATTAGTGGTAAAGGAAAACCCAATCATGATTTATTTAGATTAGCGCTTAAATGCACTTCTAAAAGATTATATCCTAATTATGCTAATTTATCTTGGTCTGGAAATAAAGGATATGACCCTGATAATCCTTGTACTTATTTTAGTACCATGGGTAAGTGTAAACTGCAGCTCATGTAAAATCTCTCGAACCTCTGCCTAGAGGGTGTGGAATATAATATTCTGCTAACGGTTAGGTCCTATTGGGATGAGACCGTGCTAAATCTGATTTATTATCAGTAAATGTGTATCGACTAA
>JAFUFG010000254.1 GCA_017470045.1 Bacilli bacterium
AAAATGTTCCTGCTCCACCTTCTCCAAACTGGACATTCGAGTTTTTATTTAACTTACCTGTATTCCAAAACTCTTCTACTGTTTTCATTCTATCTTCTACTTTTTCTCCACGTTCGATTACTTCCACTTTGTATCCATTGCTTGCTAACGTGTAAGCACAGAATAATCCAGCAGGACCACTTCCAATAATTACTATTTTTTTATTTGTATTCTTTTTATATGGAAAAATATATTTTTCTTCGATATATTTTTCGATATCTTTTGAAAGTTTTACTTTGCTCTCATTCTTTAATTCCACTGCACATTCGTAAACAAAGCAAACATTTCTTTTGTCTCTTGCATCTATCGATTTTTTTAATATTTTGTAACTTATTAAATCCGATTGATTAATTCGTAAGATTGATGCTAATTTGTGCTCTAAGTTCGGATTTGATACTGGTACTTTTATTTGTCTAATTCTAAGCATCTTTCTCACCTCGAATAGACTCTCCTGCAATAATAGCAGTTCTAAAGCAAATACCCAAGTTATAACCGCCACAGTCTCCTGTTAAGTCTATTAATTCTCCAATTAGATATAACCCTTTTTCTTTTAGGGATTCCATCGTATTTAGATTTATTTCTTCTAATAGAACACCACCGGAAGTTACTTGAGCATCATCAAATCCTTTGGTACCAATTATTTGTACTTGGAAATGTTTCATTCGTTCTATTAATTCGGATTTATCTGTTCCGAATTCTAAAAGAATATTTACTAATTTTTCATTTAACAATCCATTTAGTACTCTACGAATATCTTTATCTGTATTTAGTATTTTACGTAATTCGGATTCTTCTACAGAAGGTAAGAAGTCTATTTCTACAGATTCTTTTTTTCCTTCATCTAAACCTCTAGCAATACCGTTCGATAAATTAAAGACACAAATACCGCTGATACCATAATCGGTTAATTGTATTTCTCCTAATTCTGTTCTTATTGTTCTAATTGACCTATTAGAATCCACTTCTATTTGGCTTACTGCTACATCTGTACGGATTCCTTTCCATTCTTTTAAGTACCATTCTTTTTTGGTTACTAATTGTACAAGAGATGGAAGTGGTTTACGAATGGTATGACCAAATTGTTTTGCAAATTCATAACCCATTCCTGTAGAACCTGTTTTTGGAGCTGCATAACCACCTGTTGCGATTATTAATTTATCTACTCTAATTTCATTATTAATGACAAATTGATTTTTCTCTTTTGATATTCTTTCTACGAAATAATTATTTTTTATTGTGATGTTTTTATCTTTTGCTTCTGCTTCTAAAGCATTACGAATCGTTAGTGCTTGATTGGAATTTGGATAATAATATCCATTTTTTATTTTCGGAAGAATTCCCAATTCTTTAAAGAAACTTAATACTTTTTCTTCTGTTTTAGAATTTATTATCGCCGTTAATTGTTCTTTATTTGAAGTTTCATAATTTATTGGGTATTGTTCTGCGTTCCAGTAATTACATTTTCCATTACCAGTTGCTAGAATCTTTTTTCCTACTTCTTTATTTCTTTCGAAAAGGATTACTTCGTTGTCTTTTGTTTTTGCAGTAATTGCAGCTACTAAACCAGAAGCTCCTCCTCCGATAATTCCTATTTTCATAACATCACATCCTACTCGTCATTATACCATTTATTTCTTATGGTAAACTAAAATACTATCATCTCTTGGATCTTGCTTGTCTACTGATTTGACAGTCTCTATTTCGACATCATCAAATAATGGTAAAGTTTTTTCTAGATTGTAAATCTTACAATATTTTTCTTCATAAGGGGTATCTTTATTTGTTTTGTACAAATAACTTACTAATATCTTTCCGTCTTCATTTAGATTTTTCTCTTGTAGTCTACGATATAAGTTATGAGTATCATCTACGTCATAATAATCAGCAATATTCGATAAAAAGATATTGTCATATTTCTTGTCTAATTGATATTCATAAATATCTTCTACAATAAATTTTGGTTTTAAGTTCTTTACGGTCTTTTTGATTTTCTTGTAATTTTCTTCTGTTTTTAAATAATTATTTTGTGCTTTAATCTCTTCTACACTGTTTGTATCAAAACTAAATAGTTTTAATTTTACAAATTCTTTCATATGACTTCCAAGAATTTCATCCCAGAATCTTTTGGATTCTGCATCATCAATATTTTCGGATACTTTTCGATAAACTCTTTTATTTAAGGCTTTAAAGTTAAAGTTCTTTTCTCCTTGAATCGATAAAAATTTAAAAAAGTCTTCATAATCTAAAGTCATAATAGCTGCTTTTTTTAAATAAAAATATTCTTTTATATATGGATTTATATCCATTAGTGTAATGTCTTTACAGTCACAATAAAACGCATTAAAAACTTGATCTGATGATGAACCAACTGTTAAAAGTGATTTGTCTTTTAAATCAAATGCAGTAATATATCCTTGGATATTTTCCGTCGTAAAGTTATAGATTCGATCAAAATACAAATCGAAATTGGTAAATCGCATTTGATTGTGAGCCATACGAATTTTTGTATCGATATTTTCCATACTAGAACTCCCCTTTTTGATAGGTCATATTATACCATAAATGCCTCAAAAAGAAAAGAAAAAGATACTAATCTCTTAGTATCCATTCAATTCCTTTTATTTGTCTTTCTGTTGTGTTTTGAAAATGATTTCCCTCTTCTTCTACATAGGTTGCTTTTATACCAAATCCTTCATAATATTCTTCTAACTCTTTTGTTCTATCTTCAACACTTTTCATTCGAATGTTTTTGGTATCCTTTTCTCTATTTCCTAATGAAAAATAAATCTTATTGATATTGGTACTGATTTTATTTTCTTTGCAATACTCTACAAAGTCTGGATACCAAAAAGATCCGGAACAAGATACAATTCTGGAAAAACAATTCGTATGGTATGATGTGAATAATGCGAATAATCCTGCTAAGGAATAACCTACTATTCCATAATATGTTACTTCAATATTTTCTTTTTTTAATTCGGATTCTAGATTCGGAATAATCGAGTTTTGAATTTCTTCTAAATACTCTTTTGCTTTACCAGAATAGTCTTCTTCTTGTTTCCATAATCTTTCCATGTACCATGGGGAAAGATTTTTATTCCAATCTAAGTCACTGATTTCTACCAAGATGTAATCATTTGACTTTGTTTTTTGATAGATTTCTTCTCCACATTCTTCATAACTATTTAAGATTAAGACGGGTAATTGTTTTTTGTTTGTATCCTTGTATATCTTTATTTTCATAAGTACTCCTTTGTTTTATTGTATCATGTTTTTTTACTAGTGGTTTTCGATATATTTAAAATGACTCCTACAGATACCATACTTACTAATAAAGAACTTCCTCCATAGGATAGAAATGGTAATGTTACTCCTGTTACAGGGATTAGTCCAATAACAACTGATAAATTCATTAGAGCTTGAAAGATTATTTGAAAGGTCATACCAAAGGATAAGTATTTTGCAAAATGATCTTTATGAGATAAAGCAATATTGATTCCAGATATTAGAATCATACTAAATAAGGTAACGATAGCTATTGTACCTACTATTCCAAATTCTTCTGCAATAATAGAAAAGATAAAGTCTGTTTGAGGTTCTGGTAAATAGAAATGTTTTTGTATGGAATTTAAGTATCCTGTCCCTAGTAATCCTTCAGGTCCTATTGCATACAAACTTTGTATAATTTGAAATCCTGTACCTAAGGCATCGCTCCATGGGTCAATAAAAGAAGTAATTCGATTTAATCGATATGGAGCAATTAGAATCAGAATCACGACTCCAATTAATCCGAAAACTCCTGATACTAAGAAAAACTTTAAATCAATTCCTGCAATAAACAATAATGAAATGATCGATATTACAAGAATCATTCCTGTCCCTAAATCTGGCTGTAACATGATTAATCCGAAAAAGAATAATGTTATAAAAAGAATGGGAAATACCCCTTTGATATAGCTTTTTATTTGATTGGAACTATTGGATAGATATTTACTAGTAAAAATAATGAGTCCTAACTTTGCAGCTTCGGATGGTTGAATTC
>JAFUFG010000255.1 GCA_017470045.1 Bacilli bacterium
AAGGTTTATTTGGAGAATTCTTAACAAATGCACTAGGTGAAGATGTTGTTGCAGGTGTTCGTACACCAATGAAGATTGCAGAAATGGAAGAGAAATTCCCAGAAGCATTTGAACAATTTAAAGAAGTATGTAAGACTCTAGAAGAACATTATAGAGATATGCAAGATATGGAGTTTACTGTTGAACATGGAAAACTTTATATGTTACAAACTCGTAATGGTAAGAGAACTGCTCAAGCAGCATTAAAGATTGCTTGTGACTTAGTTGATGAAGGAATGCGTACAGAAGAAGAAGCAGTTGCTATGATTGATCCAAGAAATTTGGATACATTATTACATCCACAATTTGATGCAAAAGCACTAAAGAAAGCTACTCCAATTGGTAAAGGATTAGGAGCATCACCTGGAGCTGCTTGTGGGCAAATTGTATTTACTGCAGAAGATGCAGAAAAGTGGGCTGCTAAAAAGAAAAAAGTTGTTTTAGTAAGACTTGAAACTTCACCAGAAGATATTACTGGTATGAAAGTTGCTCAAGGTATCTTAACAGTACGTGGAGGAATGACATCTCACGCAGCAGTTGTTGCTCGTGGTATGGGATCATGCTGTGTTTCTGGTTGTGGAGACATCAAGATGAACGAAGCTAAGAAAGAGTTCGAATTAGGCGGTAAAAAATTCCATGAAGGAGATGTAATTTCTATCGATGGAACAACTGGAAATATCTATGACGGAGAAATTTCAACAGTTGATGCAACAATTGCTGGAGAATTTGGTCGTGTTATGGAATGGGCTGATAAGTATAGAACTCTAGGTGTTAGAACAAATGCTGATACTCCAAAAGATACTGCAAAAGCAATCGAACTTGGAGCAGAAGGTATTGGTTTATGCCGTACAGAGCATATGTTCTTTGATGAAGAAAGAATCTTCAACTTAAGAAGAATGATTTTATCAGAAACCATAGAAGATAGGGAAAAATATCTTGATTTATTAATCCCTTATCAAAAAGGTGATTTCAAGGCTATGTATAAAGAGTTAAAGGGTAAACCTATGACTGTTAGATACATAGATCCACCACTACATGAGTTCGTTCCAAAGACTGATCAAGAAATGAAAGATCTTGCTAAAGCTATGGGAATGACAGGTGATCATATTAAAGCAGTATGTGATGAATTACATGAATTCAATCCAATGATGGGTCACCGTGGATGTCGTTTAGCTGTAACTTATCCAGAAATTGCAAAAATGCAAACTCGTGCTTTAATGGAAGCTGCTATTGAAGTTCATGAAGAAGATGGATATGATATCGTTCCAGAAATTATGATCCCACTTGTTGGAGAAGTTAAAGAATTAAAATTTGTTAAAGATGTTGTTGTAGAAACAGCAGAACAAGTTAAGAAAGAAAAGAAATCTGATATCGAATATCATATCGGTACAATGATTGAAATTCCAAGAGCTGCATTACTTGCTGATGAAATTGCTAGTGAAGCAGAATTCTTCTCATTTGGAACCAATGACTTAACACAAATGACATTTGGTTTCTCAAGAGATGATGCTGGTAAGTTCTTAGGAAGTTACTATGAAAACAAGATTTATGAACAAGATCCATTTGCAAAAGTAGATCAAAAAGGCGTTGGAAAACTTGTTAAAATGGCTGTTGAACTAGGTAAATCAACCAGACCTAATATTAAATTAGGCGTTTGTGGTGAACATGGTGGAGATCCATCTAGTGTTGAATTCTTCCACAATGCAGGATTAACATATGTATCTTGCTCACCATTTAGAGTACCTATAGCAAGACTTGCTGCTGCACAAGCCGCAATCAAAGAAAAACAAGCTGAAAAAGAAGCAAAGAAATCTAAAAAGTAACAATATAAAAGACTAGAGAAATCTAGTCTTTTTTTATGTTACAAAACTGTAATGTTAGAATAATCATATAAATGATATAATGTATTCAGGTGACATTCTATGAAAAAAATCATAATAGTAGAAGATGATAAAGTAATCTCAGAAGAATTATTCTATTTACTTAAGAACTCTAATTTTGATGCAATTATTTTAGATGATTTTCAAAACGCTAAAGAAGAGATTTTAAAATGTAATGCAGATTTAGTTTTAATGGATATTAATATTCCGTATTTAAATGGAGAATTATTATTAAAAGAAATTAGAAAAGAATCTAATATTCCTATTATTATGGTCACTAGTAAAGCAGAAGAAGTAGATGAGGTAATATCTTATTCTTATGGAGCAGATGACTATATAACGAAGCCTTATAATCCTACCATTTTATTGTTGAAGATTAATGCTATTTTTAAAAGAGTGGATATTCATAAAACTAGTATAACTTACAAAGATTTAGTATTTGATATTGGTAAAGGAATTGTTTCAAATAAGAACAAAGAAATTATTCTTACTAAAAATGAGATTATTATTTTTCATACGCTTTTGCTTAATAAAGATCGTATTGTATCGAAAGATGAATTAATGACGGAATTATGGAATAATGAAGAGTATATCAATGATAATGCTTTAACAGTTAATATCAGTAGATTAAGAGCTAAATTAGATGAATTAGGTTATCCGAATATTATTGAGACTAGAAAGGGAATAGGGTATAGAATTGTATGAAGTTTATTGATTTTTTAAAAGATAATGTTATTAGTATTTTAATTTATATTATTACTCTAGCTTTAGCTTCTTTTATTCTTGTTGCTTTTAAACTAGATTATTCAGTCATTATTGTTTTAAATATTCTTTTTATTACTAGTGGTATCTTAATAATTTCTTTGAAATACTATCATAAAAATAAATTTTATAAAATCTTTTTTCATAACCTAGAACGTTTATCTAAAAAGTATTTAATACTTGAAACTCTTCCAGATGCTAGTACTTATGAAGAAAAGCTATTTGTGAACGCTTTATATGATATTAATAAATCTATGATTGAGAACATCAATTTATATGAAAGCAATATCATAGAATTTAAAGAGTTTGTAGAGATATGGATTCATGAGGTTAAAATACCCATTTCTAGTATGGTATTAAAATGTCATAATCATAAAGAAAAGTATGATAAGTCATTTTTTAGTTTAATTAGAAGACTTGATAATATTATTGATGAAATTCTCTATTATGTTAGAAGTGAGAATAC
>JAFUFG010000256.1 GCA_017470045.1 Bacilli bacterium
GGATAATCACCTTCATCACAATTTATTCCGGCTGAAATATAAGTATTATAGTATCCGTATCCTTGCCAAGCCTTAGCAATATTATTATTACTAACCATATAAATATGGTGGCAAGGTACCAGTACGGATAACCCAACCCGAAGTGGCCACGTAAATTAAATAAACCACTACGATCACTACTAGCCATCAGATTACTATAAGACACCCATTCTCTACTACCAGTAGTTTCAGTATCCATATAAATAGCAGGTGGCAAACATATAGCTCATATTACCCATTCCGTTAATGATGTTCAAATTAGACACCCCACTAATAGTATCACCAGACCTCAGAGCACCATAAGAGATCCATGCTCTATTACCAATAGTTTCAGTATGCATATCAATAGCAGGTGGCAACACGTACAATTACATCGTCATATACAGGAGTTCCTATTATAGAATTAATACCACAATGAGATATACCAAAATTAATAAATCCATACACATAAAACGAGTAAATTGTAATCATATTATGGACCATATAAATAGTAAGGTGGCAGTGCATATGCACTGCCACCATATTCTTTAGATGTTAATAAGCTGTAATCTTCGGGAATTTAGTAGCATCATAAGCTACGATTCCACCTTTATCACGATACATATACACAACCTGGTTATCTCCACCAACCAAATTTTCTGCTGTACCTTCAATCTTCATACCACCAGGACCATAGCAGTTTTCAAATACAATTTCCAAATTAGCAAATCTATTTGCTGCTTCAGCTTCTTCTGCAGTCTTACTAGTATAATCCTGTAACAGTAAGAATCCAGCATACTGTTTACTGCCTTCTTCCCATTTATCGCATACACAATTAATGAACTTAATCTTTGCAGGTAAGTTTTCTCTATTGCTGATACGAACAGGATTACTGCAGTCTACAAAATGACAATTAGAAATTACAATCTCTGCGTTCTTCTGATGAGCAAATATAGTAATAGCATTATTAGACAGCTTGCTATTGAATGCAATATTATCAATAACTACATTCTTCGGAATACTTGTACCAGCCAAACCAATTTCAATAGAGTTATAACCAATCTGATTCAACTCACAATCTTTAATAGTTACATCTCCATTATTATTAATAGAAAAAGCAGCATTAGATACTGTTTTTGCAAGACTACCAGTATTGGTAACACCAGTCATGGATACATCATTGGTAGCACTCATAGCCAATCTGCCAGAAGTAATAGCTGTATCTACCATGTCAATAGATTTAGCATTAACAGTACGTACCACTCCATCTACACTACCACCGCTTACAATAATATCTTTAGTATTATCGGTTACGTCAGCATCAATAACAACTTCCTCTGCATCCGGAGTCTTAATAGCTTTTAATGCTTTAGTAAGAATATCAATCTGAGCTTTAAGAGCATTTACTTCTGCACTAGCATCAGCAGCTACCTGAGTATCACTTTCAATCATTTCTTCAGTGGTTACAAATTCAGATACATCAGGAATATCTTTCTTGGTAACTAACTTATCGTCTTCTGTAAACGTCCATGTATCTCTTCCTTCAGTATAATACATAGCTTCAGGAGTAACATTCAGACGAGTACCAACGTTCTTAACCTGATCACCTTTGTTTACATTATAAACAGCGTATAACTGAGCAAAGATATTGTTACCAGCACCATCATTAACACCAACAAAGGATCTTACATTATCTTCGGTATTGGTGAACATAACACCACCACCTACAGCTTTATTCCAGATCTTTGCTACACCTTTATTAGAAGGATTCTCTGTAATAAACTGATTGCCATTAAAAATCAGATCTTTACTTACTTTATCATTTAAAGCAGTTTCTACGTCTGCAGTCTTAGCATAAGGAGTTAAATCAGGAAGATCACTCTTATCTGCTTTCTCTGCTAATGCAGTATCTACATCAGTCTTAACAGCAAACCCACTTACATCAGGAATAGCACTTACATCAGCTTTAGACTGCAGAGCAGTTTCCATTGCTACAGTAGTAGCAAAACCAGTTACATCAGGAATCTCAGATTTATCTGCTTTCTTATCGATATCCTCAGTAAGAGTATTAACAGCACTCTGCATGGCTGCTGTAGTTACTAAATCAGAAATATCAGGAATCTCAGACTTATCAGCTTTTTCAGCAAGAGCAGTATCTACATCAGTTTTATTAGCCTTTTCAGCTAACGCATCTGCAGTTTCCTGTTTATCGGCACAAGTAGCAAGTGCTTCTTCCATTGCGTCTGCATCAGCAAATTTAGCTAAAGAAATTACCTGAGGAAGACTGTTATCGTTAGGAATTAAACTCAATTCATCAGTAGAATCATTAAATTCTAATGTGTAAGTAGTATTAATATCCGGATCTAATTCGATAACAATAGCTTCACTACCATCACTAGGTACCAATCTAATTTCATTACCTACTTTTTCAAGAGAGTATTTGGTGTCAGAATCTGCAGCCAACTGCACTTTATCTACTTCTTTATCTCCAGCTTTCAGGATAATCTGATTAGCAGCATTATCTTTTACCAAATGATACTGAATTACTACTTCAGATTCAGCAGCATCTTTAATAGTAATACCATATTCTCTATTTACAGCATCCCAAGACTGAGACAAAATAACTTCAGGAAGTTCAACATCCTGAGTGTTGCCTTCATTATCAGTTAAAGTCAACACATGTGTTTCATCATTAAGAGACATTGTGTAAGTAGTATTAGTATCTGCTACTTCTACAGTATTCTCACTACCATCGGAACCAGTAAGTTTAATGATATTACCTTCTTTAGTGAGAGTATAAGTAGTATTAGTATCCTCTCCAGGTTCAGGAGATACAGAGCTAGCTAATTCATGGACGGCTGCAATAAGTTCATCCATTTTAGAAGCAGGTCCACTTGCAGGCACAGAACCTTGAGCTACAAGAGCTTCATATTCTTCTTTTGTTACTTTGGTAATTTTACCATTAATATTAATATACATATGTAATCCTCCTATTAATATTCTTTATATAAATTAATTCCCACCATCAGGGAAAATGGTATCAAGATCATCTTTTTCAAGACTTTCTT
>JAFUFG010000027.1 GCA_017470045.1 Bacilli bacterium
AAGTAATGGAAATCTTCCAAATAATTGTTCCTATCGTATTACTAACAATGCTTAGTGTTCAATTAGTAAAATTAGTAGTTAATCCAGATGAAAAAGGTGGATTAAGCAAGATTAAAAATAGAATTATAGCAGCTATGATTGTTTTTATGCTTCCTATATTTATTAATGTGGTAATGAGTTGGTTACCACAAACGGATAACTTCCAAATTGGAGCTTGTTGGACTACCGCAAGAGATATTAATGAGTATCAACAAACTGCCAGTAGAAAATATAATTCAAAATATGATGGCAAAAAAATGATGTTAATTACTCAAGAGAACTTTAATACTGGAACAAGTGGTAATACAACTGCTGGAAACGGTAGTGCTAAAGGAAAAGAAATTGTAAATTATGCGCTACAATTTGCAGGACAAAGATATGTCTATGGAGGATCATGGAATGGAGAAAAACCATATACTCCAACAGACTGTAGTGGATTTGTACAAGGTGTATATCGTCATTTTGGTATCTCTTTACCACGTACAACCAGTACTCAATTAAATGCAAGTAATGTAAGAAGAGTAAGTACAAGCGATATAAGAGCTGGAGATCTTTGTATGTATAATGGTCATGTGGCATTATTTACTGGTAATGGAAATGAAATTATTCATGCATCCAACCCAAGAAGTGGAATCATTATTACAAAGGATTATCGTCTATCATCCAATACCTTTATCAGTGTATTAAGAGTAAATGGGGTTAACTAGGAGGTACAAAATGATTATAAATACCAATGTATCGAATAAAAAAAGGCACTTAGAAGAACCAGAAAAAAAGAATAACTCTAATAAGAATAAAGCAATTGGTTTACTTGTATTGTGCATTGCTCTAATCATTGTGGTAATCCTATATGCATTATTCCGTAATTACACAAAAGATTTTAATTACTTAAAAGAAGATATGTCTGAACACTTAGTTTATACAAGATATAAGATTAATAAACAAGAAGTTCCATACGTGAACATTAAATCAGATAGTATTACATCCGTGAATAAGAATATTGTAGAATTCTGCAATAACTTTAAAGAATACGATAAAATAAAACTATCTTATGAATATAGTATTAATGGGAATTATCTATCTCTAGTAATAAAAGTAAAAACAAATCATGTTAATGACTGGGAAGATGTCTATTTTATGACATACAATATTGATTTAAAACAACGTTCTTTTATTGATGAGGAACACATAAAACAAAAATTCAAAGTAACCGATGAGTTATTAAATGCAAAAATACATAATCAGTTCGTCGATTATTATAACGATGAAATAGAACAAGGATTTTTAGTAGAAGAAGAATGTGATTATGATTGTTATATTAAGAATCGTGGATTTGAAGAATATACACAGGACTTAAGTTTTTATATCAAAGATTCAAAGCTAATTGTATTCAAACCATTCGATACGGAATCTGTATATGGAGAAGAAGAATACTTTACTGATGAAAACTTTGAAATACCGATAACAGAGTAAGACTCCAAGGAGTCTTTTCTTTTTTGTTATTATGATTTATAATATGTTGAAAAGAGGTGGAGTTATGAAAATCATAATAGAACCAACGACAAAGAAAGAAAAATATGAGAATGTAGATGGATTATTATTATCTTTAAAAGATTATTCCGTACAAAGTGGAAGATATTATACCCTAGAAGAAATCAAAGAAATCAAAAAAAATAATGATTTAGAAATCTTCATTAGTATGAATAAAAATTTTATGAATGAGGAAATAGAATCCGTAAAAGAAGTTTTATTAGAAATAGACAAACTAGGAGTAACAGGAATTCTTTTCTATGATGTTGCATTATTACAATTAAAGAAAGAATACAATTTAAAAACAGACCTAGTATGGGCAAGTACTTATATGGTCAATAATACAAAGACTTGTGACTATTACTATAACAAAGGAGTAAAATACGCCTTACTTGGAAAAGAAATAACTCTAGAAGAGATAAAAGAAATTATTAGAGACTCTTCTATTACCAGTATGGTAGAAGTAGTTGGATTACCAAGCGTAGCATTTTCTAAGAGAAAACTAATTACAAACTTATACAGTGATTTAGGAAAAGACTCAAAAGATACAATTTAAGTAGAAGAAAAAGTAACAGGTGATACATACGAAGTAAAAGAAGATCAAAATGGTACAAACTTCTATTTAAAAAAGATTGTGAATGGAACAGTCGTTATAAAAGATTTATTTGAAGTAAATACTCCATATATTATCCTAAAAGAATTTGGAATTGACTCCAATGATTTTGAGGAATTAGTAAGTGACACCAAAAAATATATAGAAGGAAATTGTCAGGATGAGAACTACATAGAAAAACAAAAGAAGTTCGGAGACTTCACAAACTTCTTCTTTAAAAAGACAATATATAAGGTGAAGAAAAATGGCTAAGAAAATAGAATTATTAGCTCCTGCAGGAGATATTGAAAGATTAAAAGTAAATTTATTATACGGAGCAGATGCCGTTTATATTGGAGGACAAAACTATTCTCTAAGAGCAAATGCAACAAACTTTTCGATAGAGCAAATTAAAGAGTCTTGTGACTTTGCCCACGAAAGAGGAAAGAAAGTATATTTAACATTAAATATTGTATTCCATAACGAAGATATGGAAGGAGTAGAAGAATATATTAAAGAAGTAGTAGATGCAGGAATTGATGCCTTTATCGTATCCGATCCATTTATTATTTCTCACATAAAAGAAAATTATAAAAATGTAGAAGTCCATTTATCGACTCAAAATGGTGCATGTAACTATAAAGCAGTTGAATACTTTAAAGAAGAAGGAATCAACAGAGTAGTTTTAGCAAGAGAATGTAACAAAGACCAAATCAAAGAAATAATTGATAAAACTGGTGTTGATATTGAAGTATTCATTCATGGAGCTATGTGTACTTGTTTCTCTGGTAGATGTGCATTATCCAATTATGTAACAAATCGTGATGCCAATCGTGGAGGTTGTGCACAAGTATGTCGTTTTGCATTTTCATCAGAGGAAGAAAAAGACTTTACTTTTGCTACGAAAGATTTAAATATGGCAGAACATATTAAAGAAATGATGAAAATCGGAATCAAATCACTTAAAGTAGAAGGAAGAATGCGTTCCCTATACTATCTAGCAACCGTTATTGGAACCTATCGTGAGATTGTTGATCGTATCGAAAACAATACTCTAACTCCTGAAATAATGGAAAAGTTAGAATATCGATTAAGTAGAGTAGCAAACCGAGAAGTATCTACTC
>JAFUFG010000028.1 GCA_017470045.1 Bacilli bacterium
AAAACAAAAAGATAAATTATTAGATTTAAGTTTAAAAGGAATAATTGATGACTTTGAGTTTAAAAAAAGAAATGATAAATTTAATCAAGAATTATTTACATTACAAAAACAAATTGATAATTCACAAAATCAAAATTTAGAAGAAGAAAGATTAAGAAATAAATTAAAAGAAATAGAATCTTGCTTAACTACTAAATTAGATATTAAAGAGAATTTACCATTCTTAGTAAATTTATTAGTTGATAAAGTTATCGTTGAAAAAGTTAATAATGATAGAAAACATATTAGATTATATATTTATTTTGATTTTAATACACCAGATATAGATATAGATTTAGATATGAACGAAAAAGTAGAACTTAAAGATAAGACATTAAAAACTATGGCTTGTCGTAGAGATTCTTCTGTCCTAAAGTGTTCGTGTATTGATACAAAGCAACCCAGGATTTGTAAAATTAGGACAAATGTTAGGAAAAGAAAGATTATTTGGATACATTAATAAATTCGGCTTTGGAAATAAAACAGGTATTGATTTAAATGGGGAATCCGAAGGTATTCTTTTCTCTATGGATAAAATTGGTAATGTAGAATTAGCAACATCTGCCTTTGGACAAGGGGTATCCGTAACACCAATTCAACAAGTAGCAGCCGTATCATCTGTAGTAAATGGAGGTTATTACTATAAACCCTATATCGTAAAAAGAATTGTAGAAGATAACACAAATACGATTTTAGAAGATCACAAAAAAGTACTAGTAAGAAGAACAGTATCCAAAGAAACTTCTAAAATTATGAGAAGAGCATTAGAATATGTAGTAGCAAAAGGTGGAGGAAAATCTGCATATATCGAAGGATATCGAATCGGAGGAAAAACAGGTACTGCTCAAAAAGTAGAAAACGGAAAATATTTAGTAGGAAACTATATTATGTCTTTTATGTCTGTAGTACCAGCAAATAATCCAGAAGCAGTTTTCTATTTAGCGATTGATAATCCGAAAAACACAGCATTATTATCAAGCTATACAACTACACCAATCGCAAGAAGAGTTTTGTTAGATATTATTGATGCTTTAAAAATAGAAAAACAAGAAAATGCCGTAGAAAAAGATTATGAATGGAATGACATCTTAACATATGAAGTACCAAATGTAATTGGAAAAAGTAAGAGTGAAGCAAAAAAAGAATTAGGAAATTTCGAAATAGAATATTCTGGTACTGGAGAAAAAGTAATCGATCAATCACCAAGTCCAGGAAGTATGCAAGAAGACCGAGGAGTAGTAAAATTACTTTTAGGATAAAACTAGTTGTGCTATAATCAAAATAGAAGGTGAAACTATGGAAATAATAGAATACGACAAAAAGTATGAAGAAGATGCAAAAGATTTACTAGTAGAATTAGAGGAATACATCGTTTCCATCGATCAAGATGAATTAGATCAAGTAGGAGAAGAGTATCGTGAAAAAATGCTAGGAGTAGATTTTAAAGAACTAGAAGAAAATGAAGGAAAATGTTTTTTAGCAGTAGAAGATGGAAAAGCAATAGGACTTATCATGGGATGTCTACGTGCCTATGAAGAAGCAGATCATTTAGATTACAAATGTCCAAAGTCTGGTGCTATTACAGAATTAATTGTTACAAATAAAATAAGAAGTTCTGGTGTAGGAAAAGCTTTAATGCAAAAGATGGAAGAATATTTAAAAAGTTTAGGATGCGAATATATTTTAATCGACTTATTTGCTTATAATAAAAACGCTGAAAACTTTTATACAAAGGGTGGATACCACGCAAGAATGCACACATTAATTAAGAAAGTAGGAGAAGAAGAATGAGAAAACTAAAGATTCATGGAATTTATAAACATTTCAAAGGAGATTACTACCTAGTAGAAGATATTGGGATGTACTCCGAAACAGGAGAAACATGTGTTATCTATAGACACTTATATGGAGATGGAAGTCTATGCATCCGACCATTAGAGATGTTTTTATCGGAAGTAGATCATGAAAAATATCCAGATGTAAAACAAAAATATCGTTTTGAATTACAAAAAATAGAACAAAAAAATAAGAAATAGTAGGTGAGGTAGAATATGCAATTTGGACCGTTATGGATTGGAACAGTAATTGGAAGTAAAGCTTTAGAAGTATCGGATATATTATATATGTATAAAGTCGCAGCAGATAATGGATACAAAATGGATGGTAATAAAGTAGGACCAGTTACTGTATTAGATGAATCAGTAGGAACAGAAGTAGAAAGTTTTCTATCATTTGTACCAATTATAAATTTAGTAGTACAAATGCAAAGAAGTGTAGCAACAAGAATGCAAATTGAAGAGATATTACGTACTTTTAACGAATATGGTGCAATGGAAGAAATGACAAAAGAAGAAAAGGAAAAATATCAAGAAAAACCAACTGGTAGAAATGCTTTTAAAATATCAGAAGAAGCATATACTAGATATCTTCTTCCTTTATATGCAACAGTAAATGACTCCATTGGAGTATTAGATTTAAATATTGGAAAAGACCTTGATGATGTTATTGTAACAAGAGCAATAGGAGCGTTTGAAATAATCAGTGAAGAAGATATAAAAAAAATTGTAGACTTATTGATTAATAATTTTGAAACAAAAGAAGAATTTATCGAAGCAATCGAAGAAAGTAACAAAATCATTGTAAAAGAATTAAAAGAACAATTAAAACTTGCTAAAAAGTTACATAAGATTGCAAATAAAGAAGGAAAAAAATTCGAAAAAGAAGTAGTAAAAGACATAAATCAAACTTATAAAGAATTAGAGGAAAAAAAGAATAGCTCTAGTGATGAAAAACAATTGATGGTAATTGATAAAGAAAAACAAGCTTTAATCGTATACAAAGAAGAATTAAAAGCACTAACAAAAAAAGAAAAAAAAGAACATCCATTAGAATATTTAAATCAATTAGATGAAAAGAAAAATCATCTGGAAAAGATAAAAGAAGAAATATTAGGAGATGATAGTTTAAAGAAAACTCCTAAACCAACAAACAAAGAAAAGAAAAAATAGAATTCCAAGGGAATTCTTTTTTTTATGATATAATGAACATGGTGATAGTATGAAAAAACAAATAGGTTTAATTGGGGTAATCATTATTATAGTAATAATTGGAAAATATGTATTAAGTATTCCATACCAATTAACAGAGAAACAAGAAAAAATGATTCAAGAAATAAATAAAGGCTTATTAATCAAAGATTTTTATACTCTTCTACAAGAAGATTCCGATCCAGCTATTTCGTACCAAGACATTCGTTTAAAACAATTCGATAACTTCAATTGTTCCGAAAAAGATAATCAGTATATCTGTACAAAAGAGAATACTTCGATAACAATAGAAAAGACTAAATCATACTTAGATCTTGCAAAAGAAGAAAAACTAGAAGTAAAAGGACTAAGAAATGATATTGATCTCTTTGGCAAAATAAAAGATTCATCCAATTCGAATCTACTATTCCGTTCTCTATCTAATCAAAAAAAAGATAAGCAATTTCAATTATTCGCAATAAAACATCTACCAGTAATCCATAGTTTAGATTTAATTAGTGGTGATATAGAAGGTTATATTACACATCCATCCTCAGAAGAAAGAATCATTTATTTAACGCAAAAAGAAAAGACTTATAAAATAACATTAAAAGACTTATCTTTCTTTAAAAAATCAACGATTCAAGAATTACTAAATACAATAAAAATAAAAGATTAATATCTTTTGTTTTTTTATTCGTATTTCACCAAAATTGTTGTAAGAAATGTTATAATATAATATGAGTAAAAATAGACAAAAAGGTAGGTGATAAACATGAAGAAATTCAAATGGAATCGTACATGTACCATTCTTGTTTTAATCATGTTTATCACAATCACATTCGCATCTTTTAATACGGATTTATTTATTAACGGAAAAGCATATATAAGAGTAGATTCCGATATCAGAATAACAGATATAAAATTAGTAGAATCCGAATCTTCTGCATACGAAACATACGCTCCAGAATATACGAAAGATTCCATATCTATCAATTCGAATCTACCAAAGCAAAATTCGACACTAACTTATCAGATAACAATTAAGAATAGCAGTAATGATGATTATGATGTCCAAAATATTATAGAACAAACTTATAGTAATACAAACATCTCTTATGAAATAACAGGATTAACAGTAGACGACACCATATTAGAAGCAAATACAACTTCAACATTTTTATTAAAATTAACGAATAATACAACAATAGTAGAGGAAGAAGATAAATATGAAACAAAAGAATATATATTTGACTATACAGGATCAGAACAAGTATTTATAGTTCCATATGATGGAGACTATACATTAGAAGTATGGGGAGCTCAAGGTGGATATGGATGTAGTGAAGAATATCATGGTGGATACGGTGGATATTCGAAGGGAACTATAAGACTAAGAAGAAACAAAAAGATATATATCAATGTAGGTGGAGCAGGTAGCAACGGATTAACAAAAACAACCGAGATAAAAGAAGGAGGATACAATGGTGGAGGATTATCCAAAGGAGGTAGTGATAAATATGTAGGTGCCGGTGGAGGAGCCACACATATATCATCAGTGCCCGGTCTATTATCAACATTGGAATCTCAAAAAAATCATATATATATCGTTGCCGGTGGCGGTGGCGGAGGCGGATACGAAAAAAGTGTATACTATAGTTTAGGAGGATCAGGTGGTGGAATCCAAGGAAATGACGCAGATTTAAAAGCGACAGGATCTTACTTACAATATGTAAATGGAAAAGGTGGTACTCAAACTGCTGGAGGTTCTGGACATGAATTAAATGAAATGGCTAGGTTTGGTGCAGGTGCCGTTGCGGATGGAAATGCCATAGGTGGTGGCGGTGGCTACTATGGTGGAGGAGCTGGACTATATTGTTCTGGAGGCGGCGGAGGCTCTGGGTACATAGGAAATCCACTTTTAACAAATAAAGAAATGTATTGTTACAATTGCACAGAATCCAATGCAGAAGAAACTAAAACGATTTCTACCGAGAACCATTCATCAACTCCAATTAGTAATTACGCTAAAGAAGGAAACGGTTTTGTTAAAATTACACTAACGCGAAAAATAGAAAATTCAACACAATTCGATTATTACTACGAAGGATTTCCAGAAAAATTCAAGGTACCATATGATGGG
>JAFUFG010000029.1 GCA_017470045.1 Bacilli bacterium
ACAAAATAGTTTTCCTTTTTATGAAAAAGATAAGAATTTTAGCGCAAAAAGAAGAAAGTTAACGGAACCAGTAGAGTGGAAAACAATCAATGGAGATTTTCATGTTAATGGTCGTATTATTGGTGGATGCATTGATGTGTTACGAAATCTTGTTGGTACTCCATATGATTTTACAAAACGTTTTGTAGACAAATATGGTCAAGAAGGAATTATTTGGTATTTTGATATCTTTTCTATGAGTAGTGAAGATTTATACTTGGCTTTATTTCAAATGAAATTAGCTGGATGGTTTAATCATGCAAAAGCCATTATTTTAGGAAGGGTTATGTATCCACAACAATATAATGATGATTTTGATTATAGTGATGCAATTAAGAAGATATTTGGTAATTTACCTATGGTTTATGATGCAGATATTGGACATGTATTTCCTAAGATGACTATTATAAATGGTAGTATTTGTGATTTGGAGTGTAAGAATTCAAAGGGAACGATAAAATTTGAGTTAAAATAGGAGGTAATGGTTATGAGTATGTCAGAAGAACAATTACAAAAGACAGGACTCCTAAGAATTATGCTTGATAAACAGTACGAAGAAGATGACATGACAATTCTTGAAAGGATTGAAATGTTTGAAGATAAAGTAGAATATATGAATATTCCACAAAAAGAAAAAGAGAAGATTCAAAATTTAATTGAACAAATTAAATTGGAAGATTCCGAAAAAACACAAGAATTCTTATTTAAAGAATTAGTTAAATTAGTAGAGGAAGAGTACTCTTTCTCTTTTTTTGTCAAGTTGTTGTCTACTAGAGAAATTGGTACATACAAATAATTAAAGAAATACTATAATTATGGTATAATCTTATTTCATGAAAAGGGGATGTTATCGTGAAATTATTTAGTAACTTTTGCGAATATCTAAGTCATATTACGACTATAGATAAACAATATTTAGAACTTTTTATTTCTACACTTTTTATTATTTTAGTTTTCTTATTGCTACGTAAGATTGGTAAGACCATTATTAGTAGTAGAACCAGTGGAAGAAAAGAGTTTTTACTTACTCAAACTTATTTTATTATTTTAAATGTTTGTGAAATTTTAATGTTTTTATTTATTTGGGATGACTTTATTAAAAGTTTAATGACTTTAATCAGTGTTATTTCTGCAGCTATGACTATCGTGTTACGTGAGTTTATTATGAATTTCTTCTGTGGAATTTATATTAAAATGAAGCGTCCATTTAAAGTAGAAGATCGTATTCAAATTGATGACTTAAGAGGAGATGTTATGAATATCTCTGCATTAGATTTTGAAGTATTAGAAATTTCTACGAAGGAAGAAAATGGACAAAGTACAGGTGTTGTAGTTAGTATTCCAAATTCTTATGTTTTTACGAAATCGATTAAGAATCTTACAAAGGGATTTAAATATATTTGGGATGAAATTACCATTAAAGTTCCACTTGATTGTGATTTGGCTGCGAATAAACAAGAGATTTACAAGATTGTTAATGGTATTGAAACGATAAAGAATATTCCTCGTAAGATGAAAGCTGAGGTAGATCATATTAATAGTACTACTCGTATTTATTTTAATCAGTATGATCCAATCATTTATACAAAGATAGTTGGTGGGCATGTTGAACTTACTGTTCGTTATTTAATGCATCCAAAGAAAGCACGTTATATTGAAAGTGTTATCTGGAATAAAATATATACTTTTTATAAGGAAGGTAAGATTAACCTATATGAGAAGGATTAAAAGTAGAATTGAAAAGATTCTAGTTTTTTCTTATAATGATATTGGTGAAGTGTATGGGATTATTTTCTAAAAAATATGATTTTATGAGAGATAAGGTAAGACTTGTATTTGATGTTGATACGAAAAGTTATTATGCTTATCTTGGAAGTAAAAAATTATCCAATAAAGAATTAAATCGTAAGAGTCGTAAACAAGTAGAGGAAGCAAACGATCATTTAATGAGTGATTCGAATTTATTAAATCGTGAACTTGCTTCTGCTAAGATTAGACAGAGATTCCAAAAATTAAAAGATTTGGGTTATTCTTGTAGTTCTTTTGAATACCTTGGAAAGGTAGAAGGGAAGATTTCGGATGAGATTATGAATTCCATTGAAAAGTATTTTAAAGAGGATAATGTATTACTTGGAATTCATAGAGTCGGATTGGTTTCCGATGAAGTTGTTTCGGATATTTTAGAAAATGGTCTTATTATGAGTGGACATGGAAATGGAGCGATTCATAGTTCTATTGAATTGGGGCAA
>JAFUFG010000030.1 GCA_017470045.1 Bacilli bacterium
TATTATTTTTAGTATTATTCTATATCTTTGGAACAGAAACAATATCTAAAGTTAAAATATTTCAAGAATTAATGCCAATTGATTTTAATAATTATTGGTTTATTTGCAACTATATTGTTTTATTCTTAATGAGTCCATATTTAAATCGTATTGTAAATTATTGTAGTCAAAAAGAATTAAAACGATTCGTTCTAATCTTATTTGCAACATTATCTATTATTCCAGCAATAACTGCTCAAGCAACCATTCAAAATAATGGATTAGGAGTAATCCATTTTATCTTCATTTATTTTATTGGAGCTTATTTAAGAAAGTACCCAATTCGAACAAGTTATCATTTTAAAAACATTGCTGATACAAAATATCGTAATTTACTAATAATTGCTTTCTTATCATTAGGAATTGGAAATATTATATTATATAATTTTGGAGATGTGATAAGACGCTTTAATGTTCCAATAGTTACGTATTTTGGAAGTTTATTACAATCTCAATTCTTAGGATATTCTTCACCAATTTCGGTATTAATGTCAGTAATCTATTTCTTATTCTTTGAAACTTTATCATTGAAGAGTAAATGGATCAATCATTTTGCTGCAACGACATTTGGAATTTATTTAATTCATGACAATGCCTTTGTAAGAAGGTTTATTTATAAATTCTTAAATGTAAATGATACCGTAATAAGTGTTTCTCCTATCAAAGGAATCATAGCATTAATTGGATATGCGGTCATTATTTATTTTGGATGTATGATAATAGAAGAAACACGAATCATTCTATCAAACATTCGAAAAGGCGTATGGAAAGCACCAAAGAAAAAACAAACTGCTCCTGCTTTTATCTATGAGGAAGAGGAAAAGAAAAAAGACACTCCGATAAAAGAAATGCTTCCAAAAAAGGAAAAGAAAAAGGATAAAAAAGAGAACGAAAACCCGGATAGCTTTATTGACTTTTAAAATAGAATAAGAAATGTTATACTAACAATATATAGGTGATAAAATGACAAAAAAGAAGACAACAAAAATAGAAAAAACAGAACAAGAAAACATCCAAATAAAAAAGAAAAATAAAGTAGAAAAAATAATAATAGTTGTATTATTCCTATTATTATTTTTTGCTGGTTTAATTACTGAAAAAAATGTTGGATTCTATAATGATGAATTATTTGAACAAAACATTCTAAGAGGAAATGTATTAGAATATGTAGAAGTATTAGGAGATTGGAATGATCTTACAGCATACTATCATGAACAACAAATTTTAGCAATTTCTCAAAGTGTTGAGAAAGATCATGGAGTAGCTCCATATCTACCAATTGTTCCTTTTTTAGCAATTGGTAGAGTATCACAAGAGTTACTTAGTTTGATATGGCACACTTACACTTACATGTTATTCTTCATGGGTGTAGTAATGGTTTATTTGATTATTCATCATTTATTCCAAAATCGCAAAGTGGCATTGGTTAGTTCCTTAATCTATATGTCTTCTCCAAGAATATTTGCTGAAGGATTATATAACAATAAAGATATCGTTTTAATGTCACTTGTTTTAGCAACCATTTATTTTGGAATGCTATTCTTAGAAAAAAAGACATTCAGAAGTGCTATAATCTTTGGAATCGTTGGAGCATTCACCTTCAATGTAAAGATTATAGGTGGATTTATGTTCGGTGTAATAGGAATCTATTACTTAGTAGAATATCTAATAAACAGTTATAAAAAAGATAAGTATTTAACCAAAGAATTAGCAGTAGGACTTACCGCAATAGCAGTAATGTTTATCTTATTCATCATTATTACTCCAGCAATCTGGGGTAGTGGATTTGATCTATTTGGATACTTCCACTGGTGTCTAACCGAAAGTACAAAGTTCTCAAGATGGTTAGGTACGGTATTGTTTGAAGGACAAAGAATTAGCTATGCAGCAGGACAAGAATTGCCATTATACTACTTACCAAAAATGATTCTAATTACAACACCAATTTATTTATTAATTCTATTCTTTATCGGAGTATTCTTTGTTTTCTGGAACGCAATTAAGAAGAAAGAAAAGGAATTAAATAAAAACTTTATTTTAATCTTAATATTAATGTTAGTACCATTCTTAGTAGCAATGATTACCCATGCTAGATTATATAATGGATGGAGACATTTCTACTTTATCTATGGTCCAATGGTTTTACTTGCAATCTATGGAATCTATAATTTAAATAAATTTTTACCAAAGAAAAAAGTATTCTATACCGTGATTGGATGTTGTGTTATTTTCTATCTAGTAGCTTGTTTACATAATGGAGTAAATAATACTGCATATTATAATATTCTAGTAAATCATAAAGATTTAACGGATGAATATGAAATCGATTACTATGGTACTAGTACAAAACAAGTAATGAATGAAGCAGAAGCGAAACGTAAACAAAACATTATTTATATCTATGGACAAGGTTATGGATACAACTTACTAGAGAATAACTTCTATGTTATGAATAGAGCTAGAAGAAATCATCTTCGCTTAACTCATGACCCAGATGAATATCAAAAATTAAAAGAAGAAGGAAAAGAAGTTTATATCTTCTATAATAATGTTTATAATACAAAAGATTTAATTGAGGGACATAAGAAAATATATAGTACATCCTCTTGGGGAAATGATATGGCTGCACTATACCAATAAGGAGGGATCATTATGAAAAAGAAAGAAGAAATACTTTACATCGTAATTCCCTGCTACAACGAAGAAGAAGTATTAGAAGAAACGACCAGACAATTAAAAGAAAAGTTGACAAAACTAATCAAAGACAAAAAAATTAGTGATCAAAGTAGGGTTATGTATGTAAACGATGGTTCCAAAGATAAGACTTGGGAACTAATTGAAAAAATCGACAAAAGAGAAAAATATTTCACTGGTATTTCGCTATCTAGAAATCGTGGACATCAAAATGCATTATTGGCAGGACTTATGACTGCAAAAAACTATGCCGATATGATTATCAGTATGGATGCAGATTTACAAGATGATATTAATGCAGTAGATGAAATGATTGAGAAATACTACGATGGTTGTGATATTGTCTATGGTGTTCGAAGTGCAAGAAAAAAAGATACGTTCTTCAAAAGAACAACAGCAGAAGGCTTTTATAAAATCATGCAAAAAATGGGTGTTGAGATTGTATTCAATCATGCAGACTATCGTTTAACAAGTAAAAGAGTATTAGAAAATTTAGCAGACTATAAAGAAGTAAATCTATTCTTAAGAGGAATGTTCCCATTAATCGGTTATAAATCCGATAAAGTATATTATGAAAGAAATGAACGTTTTGCAGGAGAAAGTAAATATCCATTAAAGAAAATGTTATCTTTTGCCTGGGACGGAATTACCTCTTTCTCAATAAAGCCAATTACTCTAATATTTAACTTAGGGATTACAATATTAGTAGTTAGTACCTTAATACTAATCTACAGTCTAGTAGTAAAGATTCTTGGACAAACAGTTCCAGGATGGACATTTATTATTTGTTCTATTTGGTTAGTGGCCGGATTGGAAATGTTTTCACTAGGAGTAATTGGAGAATATATTGGAAAAATATACAATGAGACAAAAGCTAGACCTAGATATATTATTTCAAGAAATCTAGTAGAGGAGGATAAAAAGGGTGATCAGTAAAATTTGGAAGAATGATTTATTCCAACAAATCTTCAAATTTGGAATTGTAGGAGGAATCGCAACAGTTATCGATTGGGCAATCTACTATATTGTTGTAAAATTCCTAAACGTTCCACCATTAATTGGAAACATCTTATCATTCAGTGTATCCGTAATATATAACTACACTGCTAGTGTAAAATGGGTATTCCACGTAAATGAAGAAAAAAGCAAAAAAAGAATGTTTATAGAATTCATGGTATTTAGTATTCTAGGATTACTATTAACCGAATTACTATTATGGGTTGGAATCGACATCTTAGGACAAGACAAGATGTTAGTAAAAATTATTGCAACAGCAATTGTTATGGTATTTAATTTTATTACCAGAAAATTATTTTTAGAATAGGAGAAAGTAGTATGAATAAGAAAAAAATTGCCGTATTAATTCCATGTTATAATGAGGCAAAAACAATTGAAAAAGTAGTAAAGGATTATAAGTCAGTATTACCAGATGCAGATATCTATGTATATGATAATAATTCAAAAGATGGTACTGATAAGATTGCGAAGAAAGCTGGCGCAATTGTAAAATACGAATATAAACAAGGAAAAGGAAATGTAATTCGTTCCATGTTTAAAGACATTGATGCAGATTGTTATCTAATGATTGATGGAGATGACACATACCCAAAAGAAAATGCAAAAGAAATGTGTGATTTAATCTTAGAAGGAAAAGCAGATATGGTTATTGGAGACCGTTTATCATCTACTTATTTCCAAGAGAATAAACGTCCATTCCATAATTTTGGAAATGTCCTAGTAAGAGGATTAATTAATACATTATTTAAATCAAATGTAAGAGATATTATGACTGGATATCGTGCATTTAGTTATAACTTCGTAAAGACATTCCCAGTTTTATCAAAAGGTTTTGAAATTGAAACAGAGATGACAATTCATGCTCTAGATAAAAACTTTTTATTAAAAGAAGTACCAGTAGACTATCGTGATCGTCCAGAGGGAAGTGTTTCAAAACTAAATACATATTCAGATGGATTCAAAGTACTAAAGACAATCGCCCGTCTATTCAAGGAATATAAACCAACCATTTTCTTTAGTTTAATTAGTTTATTATTCTTAATTATTTCTTTCATTTTTGGAGTACCAGTATTTGTAGAATACTTTAAAACAGGTTTAGTTCCTAGATATCCAACATTAATTTTCTCTGGATTTATGTTAATGATTTCCATTTTAATGTTTACCTGTGGAATTATCCTAGAAGTAGTTGTAAAGAAACATAGACAACTATTTGAATTAGTATTGATTCGTACAAAAAAAGAAGAAAAATAATCTTCTTTTTTTCATTCGAGTAACTTTAAAAGAGGTGGAGCAGTATGACCGATAAAATCAAAAGTCATATCGAATTAATGAGACCAAAACACTATATAAAAAATGGGTTAATCTTTTTACCATTAATCTTTAGTGGATTATTAACTAATAAAGAATCTTTGATTACAGCATTGATTGGTTTTCTTAATTTTGATTTAATTGCTAGTACAATATATATTATTAATGATATCAAAGATGTTGAAAAAGATAAGAAGCATCCAGAAAAGAAAAAAAGGCCTTTAGCAGCAGGAAAAATATCCCAGAATGCTGCCTTACTTCAAGTGTTAATCTTAATTCTATTATTGATTTTATCTTTTACGATTTACCCAATTCCACTTCTATCTATTGGTCTATTATTCCTATACTTTATGTTAAATATAGGATATAGTTTCGGATTAAAGAACATACCAATATTAGATGTATTCATTATTGTATTAGGATTCTTGATTCGAATTCTTTATGGTGCGAACTTAATTCAGGTTAGAGTATCCAAATGGTTATATCTAACAATCATTACCATTTCTTTTTTCTTAGCGTTAGGAAAAAGAAGAAATGAAATATTAATACAAAAGAAGAATACAAGAGAAGTATTAAAATATTACAATAAAGAGTTTATTGATAAGAATATGTATATGACCTTAGGAATGGGAATTGTTTTCTATTCCTTATGGGCAACAGATGGTATTGTAACCGTAAGAATAAGTGAAAACCTTATCTGGACAATTCCACTAATTATTGTAATTTGTATGAAATACAGTTTAAACATTGAGACAGGTGGAGATGGTGATCCTACCAATGTCTTATTAGGAGATAAGATTCTTTTATTTCTAATCTTTATTTTAGGATTAATTCTATTATACTTAATATATATTTCATAGGAGAGTAGTTATGCAAAAAGAGATTAAAGTAGATAAAAAATTAGAAATTATTTTAAAAGTAGTAATCATTCTCTCAACCGTTTTTTTTACTTTTATCGCATCGCTTCGTTATAAGAACCCTTATGTAGTAGCAGGTGCTATTACATCTGGTTGTATTATGGCAGCAATCATGATCTATAAAATAGAAATAAAAAAAATAAATAAAAGAACTCTCTTGTATTCATTATTACCAACTTGGATTAGTTTCGGAATGATTAATCAAAATGTAAGTAATAGTTCTTTAAAAATAACATTAAAATCACTAAATGATTTTTCACAATTACAAATGGATATCATAAAACTATTAGCTCTTCCTGCAATATTTTATTTTGTATATTTATTCATCGAAAAAATTATTCCTATTGTCATTCAATTCTTTAAAAATTTAGATAAGTCAGAAAAAGTATTCATATTAATAACTTCCATAATTGCATTGATCCTCCCATTAGTATTAACAGATGTAACAACCGCTTTTCTCTATCCAGTTTATCAAGGAAAAGTACATGCATATGACGTAATCTATACGATGGATTTTGTAGGAGATGTTTATCATAATCTTAGTAGTATTGCGAATGATGTTCGTAATCCGTTATTTGGAATATTCGCATTTCCATTCGCAGTAATAGCAGAAACAATCAGTAGAGGAATGAATCTAGGAAGAGCAGGATATTCCTTCTTAATGACAATGACTTCTATTCATTTAGTGATAATAGCAATAACTCTTATTCTTTTAGCAAGAATGCTTCATCTAGAAGAAAAAGAGAAAAAGAATTATTATGCACTTTGTTATTTTACCTTACCATTTATTATCTTTGGAGTGACTGTAGAACAATATGTAATATCGGTATTTTATTTGATATTATTCTTATATCTATACACAGAAAAAAACAACAAAAAGAATTATTTGTATGTCGCATCTACTGGAACCATTCTAACATCTGGAGTATTATTCCCATTAATCTCGAAAGAAAAGAAAATAAAGAAATGGATCAAAGATGTATGGGATTGTTTCTTAGTTTTTGTATCTATAACAGTAATTGGAGGTCAATATCCTCAAATATTTGAAGCAGTACAAAATACCAAAGACTTGTTAGGATCTTTTTCAGGAGGAGTTATTTTAAAAGCAAAGATATTCCGTTTTTCTTATTTCATAAAAGATATGTTTTTTGCAACTCCAGGAGAAATCAGTTATATCAATGGTTTCCCATCCTATCGAACAATAAAACCAAATGCCATCAGCATCATTGGATTAATTTTATTTGTAATTTGTCTAATCAGTATTTTCTTAAATAGAAAGAACAAAGTAGCAATTCTATCTGCTATTTGGGTAGCATTCTCTATTGTATTATTAGTAGGAATTGGATGGGGTGCAATCGAAAATGGATATTTCTTATATAGTTATTACTTCTCATGGGCATATCTAACTTTATATTATTTATTCTTAAAAAAAGTCTTCGAGAAGAATTCGAAACTATTCCATGCGTCTCTTCTTACGACAATCTTCATTATGATTTTAACGAATCTACCAGTATTCTATAAGATTATAGATTTTGCAACAACATATTATAAATAGGTGAAAATATGAAAATAAATGTTTATGACTTTGACGGAACGATATATGATGGAGACTCTTCCATTGATTTTTACTGGTTTTATCTAAGAAAGAATAAAAAAGAATTATTTCACACGATAAAGATATTATTATCTTTGATTCAATACAAAAGAAAGAAAAAAAAATGGAAGAAGTAAAAACAGAATTCTTTTCTTTCCTAAAAAACATATCCAATCCAGAATCCTTCGTAGAAGAGTTTTGGAATCAAAATGAAAAAAAGATAAAAGACTTTTTTGATCCGAAAAATGAGGAGAATATTTATATTATTTCTGCTTCTCCAAAAGGACTTTTAGAAGGAATTACAAAGAAGTGGAATGTTACCTTAATCGCAACAGAGATGGATTTAAAAACAGGAAAAATTATATCCAAAAACTGCAAAGGAAAAGAAAAGGTAGAACGCTTAAAAAAAGTACAAAAAAACTTCGAAATAGAGAATATGTATACGGATAGTTATTCCGACCAACCTTTAATCGATTTAAGCAAGAATGCTTACCTTGTGAAAAAAAATAAAATTCAAAAAATAAAATAATGTTATAATAGGTGTGTAAAGAGGTGATACTCATGAAAAAGTGTGTCATTATAATGAATCCAGAAAGTGGAAAAGGAAAGAATAAAGAGAAAATAAAGAACCTTTATGATATCCTTAGAAAATACGATTATGATGGGCAGATTCGCTATACCAAAAGAAAAAACGATGCTCATGATATAGTAAAGGAACTAGATTCAGACATTGACTTAGTAGTTAGTGCAGGTGGAGATGGAACACTTAACGAAGTAGTATCTGGAAATTTAGAAAGAGAAAAAAAGATTCCTTTAGCAAACCTACCTTTAGGAACAACCAATGATGTAGGAAATATGTATGGTCTAAGTGGAGATATCATTCAAAAACTAGAACAATTACTAAAAGGAACCATGAAAAAGATTGATGTCATTAAAATTAATAATGTTCCATTCGTTTATGTAGCATGTATAGGAGACTTTATTGATATGGCATATAAAACTCCTAGAGATTTAAAAAAACGTTATGGAAAAGTTGCCTACATCATGTATGGTTTAAAACAATTGCGTCATAAAATTCATAAATATAATATTCGTTATACCATAGATGGAAAAACACACGAAGGAGAATATTCCTTTATCTTTATCACAAATTCGTCTAGAATTGCAGGAATGGATGATATCTATTACGACGTAAAATTAAATGATAATAAATTTGAAGTAGCATTCGCAAAAGTAAATAATAAAGCGGATATGATAAAAATGTTAGTATTAATCAATACGATTGATCTAAAAGATATTCCAGAAATTACGTATTACCAAACCGATAACTTAAAAGTAGAATTCTTGGACTCTCCAAAATCTTCATGGTGTATTGATGGAGAAGAACTACCAATTACAACCAATACATTTACATTTGAAGTAGATAAATCAACGACTATGTTGATGCCAAGAAAGAACTTAAAGAAATTATTTGAAAATGACAAATAAAAGAAATTGTTGTGATACAATTTCTTTTTATTAGCGAAATATGATATGATTATATCGAAGAATAGAAGGTGTTGTATGAAGAAAAAGAAACCAATTGATACAAGAAGATTAACGATTAAGTTTTTACTTTGTATTGTTTATTTTATTGTCATTACAATACTTGTAACTTGTTCTTATAAAATGAAAGAAACAAAGAAAGAGATTCCATCTTGGGACTCGGTAGAATCCGTAAATGATTATACATATCTAGAAATTACGAAGATGTCTGAAAAATTCGCATACTACGAAAATGAAAATATTGGATTCCATTTTATTATTGAAGAAAAGGATACTGGAGAATGGCATACTTACGTCATTGCGATTGATGAAGATGAATACGAAAAATATAAAGATATAATCGATTATACATATGATCGTACGAAAGAAGTTCCGGATAAAATAAAAGTATATGGTTATCCTACGATAATGAATGATGAATTAAAAGAATTAATCGTAAAGAACATCAAGAATTTCTTACCAAAAGAAAATGAAGTAGAAATAAAACTAGATAATATAGAAGAATATATGACGAATAGTTATTTAGATACCTCAAAGCCAGAAGTAGTAGAGAAGAATAACTTATTATATGCAACTTATGCCTTAATTGGAGTAATGGTTTTACTAGTAGTATTAACAATCTTTGACCGTGA
>JAFUFG010000031.1 GCA_017470045.1 Bacilli bacterium
TCTTCTTCTTTTTCTTCTTTCTCTTTTCTTGTTTCTTGTTCTATAGTATGTTTTGGACTTAATTTATCTTTTATTCCTAATATATTCTTATCATAAGTAATAAATCCTAATAATCCTATGATTATTATAGTTAGAACAACGATTATTATATTTTTTCCAGTACCTTTCTTCTTTTTTTCTTCTACTGCTCTTTCTTCTTCCATTTTCTTTACACCTCTAGTTTCATTCTACCATTCTTTTTTTCTTCTTTTTTTCTTTTTGTTCTTTTATTTACTTTTTTACGTAAAATCGATATGATATTGGTAGTAACTATTAGGAGGATATTATGGAACTAGATAAAAGTGTTTTAGGAAAGAAACGTAAAGATGCTTTAAATTGGGATGAATTTTTTATTGGAATTGCAAAATTAGCTGCTGGTAGAAGTAAGGATCCTAATACTCAAGTTGGTGCTTGTATTGTTGGACAAGATAATCGTATCTTATCCATTGGCTATAATGGTGCACCAAATCATTTTGATGATGATTCTTTTCCTTGGGGAAGAGATGGCGAAGTAAATAATACGAAATACCCATATGTATGTCATGCAGAATTAAATGCTATATTAAATTTTCCTGGAAGTCGTAAAGATTTGGTAGGAGCAAAAATTTATGTTGATTTATTTCCTTGTAATGAATGTGCAAAGGCAATCATTCAATCTGGAATTAAAGAAGTTGTTTATTTAAGTGATAAATATGCTGGTACGGATGGAAATAATGCTTCAAAATTACTATTTGATAGTTGTGGAATTACCTATCGTCAAATGGATGAGAAGTATCAAAAAGTACTTCGTGTTTCTTTGAAACCAGATGAAGCAATTTCTTATATAGAAGATTAAAGGTACTTGTACCTTTTTCTTTTTGACTTTTTATGATATAATATAGGAGTTTTTGGGAGGGATTCGATGAAGAAGAATGTACGTAAGATATTAGCTTTTACTTCTAGTTTTGCTTTAATTGGAACTGGTATCGGCATTACAGTATGTCATGAATTATCTTATAAAACAGAACGTTCTATTGAACGATACGTAGAAACTTTTGATGATGATGACTTTTTAGTTGCTGCTCATAGAGGATATTCTTCCTTAGAAGTAGAAAATACGATACCTTCCATTAATCGGGCTGCAGATGCCAAATACGTTGATTATATTGAAATGGACGTTCGTTTAACCAAAGATGATTACTTGGTCTTATCTCATAATAATAGTGTGAAATTATTAAACGGTGATACGGTTCGTATTAAAGATACGAATTATGAAGATTTAGAAAAGTATACTTTAAAATATGGAACAAATTATATCATTACGATGAAAGATGCTTTATTTAATTATCAAGATGGTTCTTTAATTCATAAAAGAAAGTCTGCTTTAGATGGTGAAGAATACTTTGTCCCTACTCTACAAGAAGGATTAAAAGCTGCTGGAGATAAGAAAATTCTTTTGGATTTAAAATTTGAAAATGATAAGAAAGACTTTGCAGAAAAATTATTTCAAGAATTAGAAGGAATGGATAAAGAACAGATTATTATTCAGAGTTTAGATTTAGAGTCTTTGGCTTATTTAAAACGAAAACATCCGGAATATACGTATTTGGGATTACTACGAAAACCAAATGATTTAGCCTATATTCAAGAATTTGAATATATTGGTGTGGAGCAAAGCTTACTTTCTAGAAGAGAAATATTGAGTGTTGTAAAAGATCCAGATCGCATGGTTGCAGTATGGACTTTAAATACGATGAAGGATGTCAATAAAGCTTGTGATACTTTAGGAGAACATTGTGACGACGTTATTTATATTACGGATTATCCTGATGTTACATCTTATACATTAAATCAAAATAAAACAAAAAAATTAGTGAAAAAACACTAATTTTTTTTAATTCATTTTTTCTGGTTCGTCGTATGACTTTCCTTTTAAATCTACTAAAGCTTTTTTGATTTTTAAGTTTTTGCTTAAAGCACCTGTTGTAGAATCTTTTACTTTTACGGTCTTTGTTATATTTTCAATGGTATCCCATCCATCTAGTACTTTACCAAATGCTGCGTATTGTCCATCTAGAGAAGAACAAGTAGAGTCTTCTAAACAAATAAAGAATTGGCTTCCAGCAGAATCCATACTAACAGAATTACGTGCCATAGAAATAACACCTTTGGTATGTTTTAAATCATTCTCTACTCCATTACCAGAAAATTCTCCTTTGATTGTATATCCTGGTCCACCAGAACCTGTTCCTGTAGGATCTCCACCTTGTAATACAAAGTCTTTTACATAACGGTGCATCGTATTATCATCATAGTAACCACTTTTTACTAATGAGATAAAGTTTCTAACTGTATTGTTTGCTTTATCTGGATATAGTTCCATAACAATAGAACCATATTGATCAATATACATTGCAACTACAGGATTTTCTGTATCGTAGTTTAAACTTGCTTCGTTTCCGTCTACTTTATAATTTATATCATGAAGCGTTTCTTTTATATTTAATTTTTCTTCTTTTTTATTTCCAAATATCATACTTACTCCTATAATTACAATTACTAGTACAATTAAAAGGATTGTTGATTTATTTTTCATTTTTTGTCTCCTTTTCTAAGATATCTCTAGCGGCTACTAAACCAGTTGCAGCAGCTACTACAATATTTCCTGCTTTTCCTGCTCCATCTCCGATAAAGTAAATATCTTCACTATCTAATTTAAATTGTTTATTCGTTGTAATTTCATTGGAGAAGAACTTAATCTCCGGACCATATAATAATGTTTCATCATTATTAACTCCAGGAATAATCTTATCTAGTTTTTCTAATCCCTCTAGGATATTTGTAATAATTCTGTGAGGTAATACTAGCGCTAAGTCTCCTGCTACACAATCTTTTAAAGTTGGTTCAATAAATCCTTTATTAATACGATCCCAATTTGATCTTCTTCCTCTTTTTAAGTCTTTTAAAGATTGAATAATTGGTTTTGAATCTCCTAAAACGTTAGCAATCTTTGCTATACTTTCTCCATACTCTCTAGTATTTGTAACTGGTTCTGTTAAGTTTACTCTACTGATAAATGCAAAGTTTGAATTATTAGACTTAATATCTTTTAAAGCATGTCCATTTACACAGATATATCCATAATAATTCTCTTTTGCGACGAAACCTCCTGGGTTCGTACAGAAGGTACGAATTTCATCTCCATAAGTTTCTGTCTTAATAAATATTGTTGGATCGTAGATTACATTTGTAATACTTTCTAAAATTTCTTTTCTTACTTCTACTCTTACTCCAATTTCAATGGATTGGGAAAGATATGGAATCTTATATTTATCAGCAAGTTCTTGAATCCATTTTGCACCAGTTCTTCCTGGGGCAACTACCACTTTCTTACCAGATATTTTTTCTTTCTTGTTATATACAACATCATACTTGTATTTATTTGAAGTAGATACAATATCATTTACATCTGTATTCTCGTATAAGTCTACTCCTTTTTCTTGTAAGAACTTAGAAAAGTTATCAATGTATTCTGGTAAATGGTCACTACCTAAATGTTTTTGTTTGATTAATAGTAATCTTGCTCCTTCAATAGCAACTTTACTCTTAATTTCTTCAGCTTCTTTCATATTCGATGGATATACTTCAGCATCCATTCCAAACTTTGTGAATATTTCTTCTGTATCATCAATTAACTTATATGCTTCTGATTCTGACATATATTTAAATAAGTCACTTTTTCCTAGTTTTGGAATAAAGTTTAACTTACCATCTGAGAATGTTCCTGCTCCACCATATCCAGATAGAATTCTACATGGATTACAATTCATACATGGAGTTTTGTTTTTATTCATTGGGCAAAATCTTCCATCTACTTTTTTTCCTTTATCCATTAAAGCTATCTTTAATTTTTTGTTTTTTGTTATTAATTCATATGCTGTGAATAGTCCTGCTGGACCTGCACCAATTATAATAACATCATATTTCATATATAATTATCACCCAGTATTTATTGTATCATTTTTTGTAAAGATAAGGAAATAAAATCTATGGGAACTAGTAAGTTTTCTTTTCTTTTGATACAATAGAATTGGTGAAGAATATGACAAGAGAAGAACTTAACGAAGATAAACAAAAAGAGATTTTTCAAGAAGAAAATCGTGAGAAAGTAAAAAAAGGTATGATTCTTACCTTTAAAATTCTATTTACTATTATTATTCTGTTTCTACTTTTCTTCTTTTATAATAGTTTAATTGCGACAAGTAGTATTCTTGTGAAAGAAGAACGAATTGTTGATGCGAAATTACCGGAACATTTTAATGGATTAAAGATTATACAGTTTTCGGATTTACATTATGGATCTACGATAGATTCGAAAAAACTAAAAGAGATTGTTCAAATGATTAATAAAAGAAATCCAGATTTAGTATTCTTTACTGGAGACTTAATTACAAATAAAAAAGAAATTGATAATGAAGAACGTGAAAAGTTAATTGAACAATTAAAAAATATTCATGCATCTCTTGGAAAATATGCAGTATATGGGGATGAAGATTTGGAAGAAAACTACTCTACTATTATGAATCAGAGCGAATTTACGATTCTAAATAACGAATACGAATTAATCTATAATCGTGATAGTGACCCAATTTTATTAAATGGATTTTCTTCTTCTCTTCACCAGATGTTTGATATTCAAAAAGGAATGAGCTATTATTCATCAGAGGGAGCAAATTCGGATATTTATTCGATTGCTATTTTCCATGAACCAGATATGGCAAGTGATATCTTATCTGAAAGACCTATTTCTTTATTACTAGCTGGTCATTCTCATAATGGATATATTCGATTTCCATATCTAGGAACTCCTTTTAAAGTGGAAGGAGCAAAGACTTATGATCAAGCTTATTATAAAATTGATGACTCAAAATTATATGTTTCTAGTGGTCTTGGAACAGAGGGAGAAGGAATTCGAATTTTCTGTAGACCAAGTATTAATTTTTTCCGATTATCCAATCAATAAAAGAGCAATAAGCTCTTTTTATTTTTGTACAAATGGGATTGTTCCTATAATCTCCTTACCAAGATAGATGATTAATGATGCGTTATTGTGATTGGTAGAATCTACTTCTACTTTCGTTTTAATATGATTTTGTTCGGATGAAGTTAACGGATAATAGAAGGATTTTTCTAATGTTAGGTTCGTATTTAGTAGGTTCGAATTACGATTAAAATCGGATTTATCGATTACTTTTATATTCTTATATTTATCAAAATAATAATTGTATAAAGACTCATGGGTATCATAAGAAGAAGGATCATTTAAAGTTACTATCGTTAGATTTAAACCATTTTTTGAAGCTGTTGTTACTAGTGTCTTTCCTGCACTTGGAGTATATCCATTCTTTCCTCCCGTACAGTATTTATAATTACTTAATAATTTATTACGATTATACCAAATATAAGATTTTTTATTGGTCTTTAAACGATATTTTTTCGTACCTGCTATTTCTTTATAAATTTTATTTTGATAAGCATATCTACTTAGTAAAATATAGTCGTAGGCTGTGGAATAGTTTTCAGATTCTTCATCTAATCCATGCGGATTTTCAAAATGCGTATTCTTCATTCCAATTTCTTCCGCTTTTTGATTCATTAAGGAGATAAAGTCTTCTTCTGAAGAAGATACAGATTTTGCAAGAGTCATGGCTGCATCATTTCCACTTCTAAGTATTAATCCATATAATAGGTCAATTACTCTTAGTTCTTCCCCTACTTCAATATAAGTGTTTGTACCATAGGATTTTAATACTTCTTCTCCTACTGTTATCTTTTTATCTAGATTGATATTTTCTATTGTAATAATAGCAGTCATTATTTTTGTTATAGAAGCAATTAATTTCTTTTCTTTTGCATTACTTTGATAGAGTACTCTCCCACTATCCAAATCCATTACAGCGATACTGGTTGAAGCATAGGTATTGATTGGTATTAATATTAAGAATAAGAAGATTATTTTTTTCATTGTTCAAAATCACCTAAATAAGTATATGTTTTTCTTCCTTATTTTATCTATGTTTTTTATTTTTATGCTATAATGAAGTCAGTTGTTTTGAAAGGGAGGAATTGTTATGGAAAACAGCAAGAAAAAAGTATCCGCAATTACTTCTCAAGAGGAAGACTTTGCCTCTTGGTATACGGATGTTGTAAAAGAAGCAAAATTATGCGAATACTCTAGTGTAAAAGGATGTTTAAATTACCTACCGAATGGTTATGCTATTTGGGAAAACATTCAAAAAAGATTAGATGCAAAATTCAAAGAAACAGGAGTAGAAAATGTTTATCTACCGATGTTAATTCCAGAGTCCCTTCTTCAAAAAGAGAAGAACCATATTGAGGGATTTGCTCCAGAAGTTGCTTTAGTAACTCGTGGAGGTGGTGAAGACTTAGAAGAAAACTTTGCCGTTCGCCCTACTTCTGAAACATTATTCTGTGATATTTGGAAGAATATGGTGAAATCTTATCGTGACTTACCTCTTGTATGGAATCAATGGAACTCTGTATTTCGTTGGGAGAAGACCACTAGACCTTTCCTTCGAAGTAGAGAATTCTTATGGCAAGAAGGTCACACCTTACATGCCACTGCAGAAGAGGCTGAAGAACGTACGAAAATGATGTTGAATACGTATTATGATTTCGTTACTCAAGATTTAGCGATTCCACTAATTGTTGGAAGAAAAACAGAAAGTGAGAAATTTGCTGGTGCTGAAGCGACTTACACAATTGAATCTATGATGAAAGATGGTAAAGCACTACAATCTGGTACTAGTCATTTCTTTGGTCATGGTTTCCCAGATGCTTTTGGAATCAAGTATTTGGATAAAGAAAACAAACTTCATAGTGCTTATGAAACTTCTTGGGGATTATCTACTCGTATTATTGGAGCATTGATTATGGTTCATGGAGATGATAATGGACTAGTATTGCCTCCTAGAATTGCTCCTACACAAGTTATGATTGTTCCAATTGCACAACATAAAGAAGGAGTTTTAGATTTCTGTCGTGATTTAGAAAAGAGACTTAATAAGGTTGAAATTCGTACGAAATTAGATGACTCTGAAAAAACTCCAGGATTTAAATTTGCAAATCAAGAAGTATTAGGTATCCCACTACGTCTAGAGATTGGTCCTAAAGAATTAGATGAAGGAAAAATTATTTTGGTTCGTCGTGATAATGGAGAAAAGTATACTTGTCCTATTAGTGAAATTGATACAAAGATTTTAGATATCTTCATTACGATGCAAAAAGAAATGTATGAAGCTGCTAAGAAACGTTTAAAGAATAACATTCGTGTTGCAAAATCTGTTCAAGAAATGAAAGA
>JAFUFG010000032.1 GCA_017470045.1 Bacilli bacterium
ATACTCTTCAAAAGCAAAATCAAGAGTTAATGCTGTTTGATTGATTGTTCTTTTTAAAAGTGTAATTCTAGAAAATCCATTTCCTTCTTTTGCTTGATTTTGTTTTGGTATCTTTGAGTGTGCTTGTGTAGTAACCGTCTTCGTATTAGAATCTCTTGATTCTTCACAATTGTAGCAATACATTACTTTGTTTTTTAAAAGAGGATAATTAATATAACCAGATCCTCCGCCACCGCCAGCTCGGATTCCACTAGCTCCACCGTAATATTCTCCTCCGCCTCCACTAGTTCTGATCAGTTTTGCTCCGCCGCCCTGACCAAATGAACCATCTTCTGAGGTATCATAGTTTTCTCCATTGTCATTTGAAGAATCCATTGCTTGTCCACCATTTTCCTGTGTTCCACCAGTTGGTAAACCAACAAATTTATAGTTTCCCTTTATATTTGAACTTATTCCAGTATTTCCAATATAACCGCCAGCTGATCCACCGACTCCATAATATAAGTTCGTATTTGATGCATAGTAATGTACTGATCCTCCGCCACCTCCGGCGACAATTAAAATCTGATCAGTAACCTCATTTAAACTACTTAATAGTCCTGTGATTTTTGCAATATGGGTTGCTCCGCCACCCGTACCTACTGCCACTACACCTGTTTGAGAGGATTCTGCACTTCCGCCACCATTATATCCACCTTCATGAACTATTGTTTTATCTCCATAATTTATTCCGGATCCTCCTACATTAATATAAAGTTGTTCCCCTTTATTGAATGAGATTTCTCCTGTAGAATAGCCTCCATATCCTCCATGATATGTTTCATTGTAACTTCCACCTTGTGCTCCCCATACTTCTAATTTATAAATTCCTGTGTATGGTGCTGTAAACAATTCTTCTTGTCCTTTATATTCATACGCATATGAACTTCCATTTTCGATTTTTCTGGTAACTGTTATCTTTGCATATCCATTACCACTATTTCCTGTCATCGTTGAAGTTCCGTCATGAGTCGGCATACCTGTGCTTGACTCTGCTTTCGTTGTTGTCCATTCGTAACCTTCTCCATCAACCATTTTTGTATTATTAAAAACTAATCCACTATAGTGATTTGAAGTTGTTTCATAGGATAAACTACTTTTTTTCGCATTTATTTTAATTGCTTTACTTCCATCATGTCCTGAAATGTAGGATGTTCCTCCATTTCCTAATCCACTATCTTGATTTACAGATTTTCCTCCGAGGTAACCTCCGCCACCTCCACCGCTTCCAGCGGTGTAAGCATATCCATTACCACCTATTCCAAATGTATTCGTTGCAGCAGTTTGTATACCACCTGCTGCGCCTAAATTACCAAAACAGCCTCCTCCGCCGCCACCAGCAACCATTATTCTTGATTGTAAGGAAGCAAACTCTGACCATTCATCTTTTTTTAGACGTATATCTGTGGCTCCTCCACCACCTCCTGCTGGTTCTGGTGCATCATCTTTATTTCCATCGTTACCACCTTTACCACCGCCGTTATAACCTCCGGCTCCACCAGTAAATTTACTAGCCGTTCCACCAACTATTCCTTTTTGTCCTACATAGACATATAATAATTGGTTTTTCTTAAGATTTATTTCGCCAGTAGTATATGCACCAAGTCCACCAGACCTTAATGTATTCCAGTGCTTTCTTCCTTCTCCACCTTGTGCTCCCCACAATTCTATTTTGTAAGTTCCATCATAAGGTACTAAAAATTCTTGAACATCTCCCGTATAATCAAATGTATATTCTTTTGTTTCGTATACATCATCTTCTTCTACCACTGTCACATTGTTGGTAAATTTAATTGTAACAGTCTTTTCTGTATGAGGTTCAACGATATTACCGATTGAGGCGTCTACTAGTTCGTATTTTACATTTTTATTATTATAACTTGATTCTAAGATATCTGTTATTTTATATCTTTTATCGGATACGTTAGAAATAGTAACTTCATATGTTAGTGAAGAAGCTTGTCTAGGAAGTGATACATCCATCGATACTGAATTCACGGTATATTCCGAATTCGTATTTTCGTAACCATTGTATTCTGTTTCTAATAGATGGATATTTGTAATTCGAATGTCTTTATCTACTCTTAAATAAGCATTACCATTAATAAATAGATTCGTATTGAAAGATGCGTATGTTACGGTGATAAACATAAGCAAAACAAGAATTGTGCAAAGACGATTCCATTTCAATTTTTTCATGTTTATCACCTCCTATTTTTGTCTATTTTTACTCATATTATATTATACCATTTTTATCTACAATTTTTGTGAAATATACAATAAAAAAGAAAGTATTTCTACTTTCTTTTTTACTCTGTATTTTGTACCCAATTTGCAGTATATATTCTATTTCCTTTTGAACCTTTTGGTATTGTTACTGTTGTTTGTGGGGTTGAGATACATTCTTCAAATGGTGTTGGATCTGTTCCTTTTTCTAGTTGCATTTTATATTTAAAGTTGTTGTATCTAAGATTTCCACTTCCGTCTAATCCAATCATCATATAAATACTTTTTACTTGATTATAGAATGAAGTATCCATATTTAAATAACCATTTTTATTGGCTCCCTTATAGGTTACTGCTATCCATTTATTTGCTTCTGATATTTGACTTGGTGATGGAATTGTTTGGGAGTAGTCGTTTATAAAATACGATATTCCTATATTTCCATCTAACCATTCTCCTTCAATTGAATAGATTGACATTCTGTAATTTGTTAGAGGTTTAAAACTTGTCATATGAGCTGGGAACCAAATTCTTGTTGTTGGGCTTCCAGTTAATGTAACTAAATTACTGTTAACATTATAATCTATTCCACTAACATTACCAGATGCGACATCATCTAAATATATTAAATTTTTTCCTCCTGTCCATCCTGTAAATGTGTATCCTTCTTTGGTTGGAGTTGGCAAGGTAAATGTTGCTGTTGTTTCATTGTATGTAGTTGGCTGGTTAGTTATTGTTCCACCATCTAATTCATATTCTATTTCATAATTCTTTACCCAATTTGCAGTGTATGATCTGTTACCAGAACTATACATTGGAATCTTTAAAGATGTTTGCGGAGTAGCACCATACTCTTCATATTTGGTTGGTATAGTTCCTTCTTCTACTTGAACTGTATTAGCAATCTCTTGGACAGATAAACTATCTTGTGCAGTTTGAACAAAACGGCATACTAAGTATTTTGCATTTTCTCCAGTTGTTATTGTCATATAATATCTTTCATTATTATCATATCGGATTGCATAATATCCTGTATTTCCATAAATTGCTGTACCTATTTCTGGAAGTTCTGTTGTATATGCTAATTGTAATTGTGCACCCTTGACTTTTGAAACGGTATAAGTCGTATTTGGTTTTATTTCAAGATAGAACGTTCGATTCCAATTA
>JAFUFG010000033.1 GCA_017470045.1 Bacilli bacterium
AGTTTACCAAAAGTACAAACAGCAGATACTGGAATGGATGTATTAACTCACTGCTTAGAAGCGTATGTGTCTAACATGGCTTCTGACTTTACCGATGGGTTAGCAGAAAAAGGAGCGGAGCTAGTAGTACAAAACCTAATAGAAGCATATCAACATCCAGATAATGCAATTGCAAGAGAACACATGCATAATGCTTCTACAATCGCAGGTATGGCTTTTACCAATGCATTTTTAGGGATTAATCACTCTCTAGCACATAAAATAGGAGCAGAATTCCATATTGCTCACGGAAGAACAAATGCGATTCTTCTACCATATGTTATTCGATATAACGCATCTATGCCTACGAAATTTGTATCCTTCCCAAAATACGAATCTTTTATCGCAGATAAAAAATACGCAACTATGGCATGGAAATTAGGATTAAGAGGAAACACAGTTGAAGAAGCAGTAGATAATTTAATTCGATTAGTAGAAGATATGAATAAAGAATTAGGAATCGAAAGTAGTTTCCAAGAATATGGAATCAGCGAAAAAGAATTCTTGAGCAAATTAGATTCATTAGCAGATAAAGCATTTGAAGATCAATGTACAACCGCAAATCCAAGAATGCCATTAGTAAGAGAATTAAAGCAAATTATGTTAGACGCATATTACGGAAACAAAGAAAGTCGAGAATAACTCGATTTTCTTTTTATTTTATGATACGATTAACTTAGGTGATTCATATGGAAGAAGAAATTATTCAAGAACCAGGGTATGTGCCAAAGCACATAAGCTTTAGGGACTTAGAAGAATATACAGATACAATGTTACAAGAAATAGCAGACTCAGCATTAGAAGGTATTCCAGAAACAACTTCCATAGATGAGGAAGAAGACGAGGAAAAAGATTGTCCATATCCAATAACAAAAAATAAAGCGATAGAAATTGCAAGACCGGAATTAAAGAAAAAATATGCTTCGAAACACTACGAAGATGGAATATCAGGATTATATTTTACAGATTTCGATGTAGTTTTATTAGGTACTGGTGAAGAAAAATGGTACCGTGTAGAAGTGATTGATGGAGATATCTCTCATATTATCGATAACGACGATGGAACAACATTTCTAGATGGAAGATTAAGTGACGAAGCATTAAAAGAACTAGTAGGTTATGTAAATGCCAATACAGGCGAATTTGAATACGACGAAGGAGAAGGAGACAGCGAATGAAATTAATGTTAATAGGTGGAGGAGAAACCGGTAGAGGAGATAAAGGTTATACCACAGGAATTATTGATCAAGAAGTAGTAAAAATGACCGAAAAAGAAAAACCAAATATGTTATTTATTGGTTTAGCAAGTAATTTTTCAGATTCTTACTATGATACAATGAAAGCAATTTATAAAGAATTAGGTTGTGAATGTGCTTATCTAAAAAAGAAAAATATTTTAAATAATCCAGATATTGTAAAAAATAAGATTAAAACAGCAGATATCATTTATGTAGCTGGAGGAGATACGGTAAAATTAGTAAATGACTTAAAGGAATATGGAATCGTTCCATTATTAGAAGAAGCAATTCAAGAAAATACAGTAATCGCAGGAATCTCTGCCGGAGCTATTATGCTATCCAAGCAAGGATACTCAGATGCTTTAAAACTACGTGGAGAAAGCGATAAATATGATTTTATCGATGGATTAGGATTCTTAGATATTATATTCTCTCCTCATCATAAAGAAGAAAAAGTCCAAGAGATGTTAGGAGAAATAGAAAATCGAATAGTATATTCTCTAGAAAACAATACTGCCTTAAAAATAGTAGACAATTCTTATGAAGTAATAAAAAGCGAAAAGGATGCAAAAGCATATCTTATAACAAAAGATAAAATAGAAGAATTACCAGATAAAGGAACCATTTAAAAAGATGCCATTTGGCATCTTCTTTTATTTGGAATAATGTTTTGGGTTTTCAATTACTTTATAACCGTTTGTAACATAGTCTTTAGCATACTCTTTTGTAGCAATCATTAAATGACAATGAGATACAACATAATTATAAGAGTTATGGTCATCTTCTAATAAACGTATCATTACTTCTTGGCCTAAAGAAACATAAGCCTTCTTTGGTTGATCACGATTATCGATATAATCAAAAGTAACTTGAATATCTTCCTCATCTTGCTTTACATCAGCTACATGAATTGTACCAGCTCCACAATCAAGCTCTGCACCTTTCTTTAATTCACATGAAGAATACATCTCTTTCGTTAATTCAGGTTCAGGAGAGTAGTGATGTACAAAACATTCCTCTCTCATTAAAATAACGAATCCATTATATCCTCCACAGACACCATCATAGTATTTCAAATAACAAATCCTCCTTAATTTTTCAAGTATCATAACATAAACGTAAAAAAAAGAAAAGTCTATTTTAAAAATAGAGAAAAAAATGGTAGAATGAAAGTAGAAGGTAGGGTGGTTAGATGAGTAAGAGAAAAAGACAAGAAATAAGAAGATTCTTTGTAGGACTATTACTAATTATTGCAATCTATGCATATAAGACCTACTTAGAAGAACCAGTAAATGAAATCTTATATAAATTAGAAGAACAAGAAATCATTCCTGTACAAACTAGAAAAGTAGATGGAAATCTAAAAGTCTACTTTGTTGATGTGGGACAAGGAGATTGTATTTTAATACAGAATAAGACCCATAATATGGTTATTGATGCAGGAAATAATGAAGATGGCGCAAAATTAGTAACATACTTCAAAAGTTTAGGAGTACAAAAAATTGATTATTTAGTTGGTACTCATGCACATGAAGATCATATTGGAGGAATGGACGATATCATAAGAAATTTTGAAGTAAAAACTTTCTATATGCCAGAAGTAATAACGACAACGAAAACATTTGAAGATGTATTAGATGCTTTAGAAGAAAAACAAATTCCATTCGATACCCCTGAAATTGACAAAGAGTTCTCTCTAGGAGACGCATCCATTGAAACTCTCTATGTAGGAAAGGACGAATCAGATTTAAATAACACTTCAATCGTATTAAAGTTAACGTATGGAAGCAACGCATTTTTATTTACAGGGGATGCAGAAAGTAAAGTAGAAAAACAAATATTAAATAAAGACATCAGTGCAGATATATTAAAACTAGGTCATCACGGTTCCAGTTCAAGCACTTCAAAAGACTTCTTAAAAGAAGTAAATCCAACTTACGCCATTGCCTCATGTGAAAAAAAGAACTCCTATGGTCATCCACATAAAGAAACGTTAAAAAAACTAAAAAATCAAAACGTAAAATTATATCGAACAGATAGAGATGGAACAATCATCGCAATCAGCGATGGAAATAAAATAAGCATTGTAACAAAGGAGACGGATACAAATGGATAAAATTTACGCAGTAGACAAAGTAGAAGGAAAAATAGTAGTACTAGAAGAATTAAGTACAAAAGAAAAGAAAGAAGTAGATAGTAGTAAGATTCCAAATGTAAAAGAAGGGAATGTAGTAGTATTCAACGGAACAGACTATAAAATTGACAAGAAACTAGAAGAAGATCGAAAAACAGAAATGAAAAATAAATTAGAAAGACTAAAAAATCTAAAAAAGTAGATATGGAAAAAGAAATTCATATTCTTCCAAAAGATTATATGGAAGACGTAACTCTAAAAGATGCAGTAGTAGAAGGATATCAAGATTATTTAGAAATCAAAAGATGTAAGATTGAATCATGTAATTTTAGTAACGCAATATTTCAAGGATTAGATATCGACCATACAGAGATTTATAACTCGAACTTATCGAATGTCTTATTATCGGATAGATCTTACCAAGAGGTGATATTTAAGGACTGTAATTTAACAGGAGTTAACTTTACAGATTCGTATTTACAATACGTAACATTTGATAATTGTAATTTACGTTATACGAATTTTAATGGTGCGAATCTAAAAGAAGTAACCTTTACTTCTTGTAACTTAGAAGAATCTTCTTTTTCCCAAATAAAAATAAAGAACGTCGCATTTCTTAATTCGAATCTAACAAAATCCGAATTTCTAAATACGAACCTAAAATCAATAGATTTTACTACGGATACAATAGATGGAATTAAAGTAAATTTTGAAAATTTAAAAGGTTTAACAGTAACCGTAGAACAAGCATTAATGTTGTCTGCTTTATTAGGAATAAAGATTAAATAAAATTGAAAAGATGGAAAGATTATGCTATAGTTAAATATGTATAATAAAGGGGAATCAATATGCAACAACAACCACAACAGCCAACAACTGTAACACAAACAAAAAAGCCAGTGAGTACTTCAACTGTCTTAATAACCATTGCTTTTTTAGCAATATTTATTGTAATGCCACCATTATGTAGAGTATTATATCCAAAAGAAGAAAAGATTGCCGACACGGAAGACACAGAAGAAATGGAAATGGATCTTCCAGGATTAACATGTACAAAGGAATATGGCACGATTGGAATTAATTTGATATCAACTAGTAGTCATTCCAATGGAAGTATTATTGCGAATGAATTGATGGCTTCAATAATACCGAAAAGTGGAGATGAAGTAGATAGCTCCGAACAAGAAGAATACACAAAATTATTTGCGTCCATTCTAGGTGGAGTTGATGCATCAAAAGTAACCAAAACAGATACCTATACACAATTTACGCTAGATTCAACAACATCAGCATTCGTTCAACAAAACGCAAATGCAAGTCTACATTGGAAATCAAAAGAAGAATTAAGAACATACTATGAAGAACTAGGATTTAGTTGTTCGGATACAGAAAATACGATAGAAGAAGAAATTCCAGAACAGCAAACAGAAGTACCAGAAACATCAGATACAACAGAGTCAACAGACACGACAACTCCTGAACCAGCAACGCCAGAAGTCCCTGTAACTCCAGAAGTTAATGCACCACCAGCTACACCTGTAGATCCAAATGGAACAACTCAGGTAGAAGAAAACGCTCCAGAAATAGCAGAACCAAAATAAGCCGGATGATAAATCGTTTTCGGATGAATTTTTAAAAGAGAACGAATGGAATCAGAGTTTAAATTTGTAGTTAAAGATTTTACTTTCGAAAAGTAGAATCTTTTCTTTTGGATAAGTTCCTTGAATTCTTCGAAATCCGAAACACGATATCGATAATAATGATAAGAATAGTCAATTCCATTATCTTGCCGTTGCGGAACAATTTCACGCAGAGTGATAAAATAGGTATTATTTTTAGAGAGAATTGATACTTTATCAATAATAATTAAATGGTTTAGTTCCACATATCTAGGTACAAGGAACGGCTGTAATAAAAGTAAGAGAAGAAATATAAATAGATTTTTTTTCATAAGCGACCTCGATAATGATTTTTAGTAAGAACTTTGTTTCGATATTTTTTATTAGAATCATATCGAATAAAGCTATCTTTTAATTGAATTAGATCAAGAGGATATATTGGAGATAAATAAGGGTAACCAAAACAATCTGTACGTATTAAAGATATTATTAAGTAAAATAGTCCAATTAGTATGCCAAGTAAACCGAATAAACTACTAAGAAATAAAAATAAAAGTTTATAAAAGCGAGCTACTTGAATAAACTCAATGGAAGAAAAGACAAAAGAGGCAATAGAGGAAATAGCGATGACAATAATCATAATAGGAGATACAATTCCAGCAGCAACTGCTGCGTCCCCAAGAATCAATCCACCCTAGATGCTAACAGCACTACCGTTGGTAACAGACATTCGAAGATCCGATTCCTTTAATATTTCAAAACAAATAATCATAAAGATTGCTTCTA
>JAFUFG010000034.1 GCA_017470045.1 Bacilli bacterium
TAATACTTAATGCAACAGCAGGCTTTCCAGAATTATCTTGTCCTACTCTTGCTGCAACCTTATCACTAAGTACATCACTAGTCATAAGTAAATTGTCATCTGTATCACGGAAACTTAATGTCGCAACCGTAGATAATTGAGTACGTGCAGTTTCTGGATCCGTAACACCAGCCAACTTAACACGAATACGATCGTTTCCTTCCAAAACAATTTCAGGTTCACTAACTCCTAAAGAGTCAATACGTTTCGATAACGTCTTATAAGTTGCTGTTAACTTATCCTTTGTCATCTTAGAACCATCAATAGATTCTGCTTTATATAGAATCTCAAAACCACCCTGTAAATCTAATCCAAACTTTAAACTAGAAAAAAGTGGCACAAATAAGTAACCTACTAATGCAGTAATTAATAGTAATGCACTAGTAACAATAATTACCCTTTTCTTTCCATTTTTTTTCTTTTTCATGTTTTCTTCACCTCTATATATTTTATAAAAATTAGATTTTAAAAAGAGCGATGTACCCTCTCTTAGTAAAACATAATTTCATAAACAATTTTATTATATCGAAAAACCTTTCAATTTAAAAGAAAATATTGATTTTATTACGAAAAAAATACTAAAATGAAATTAGATGGTGGTTCGAATGAAAGATAAATATTATAGTGGTCATGTTGACTTTGAAGATATCGAGAAGATGACCAAAGAAGAAAAAATGATTCTAGCAAAAACCCTATCCGAAGGAAATAAGAAGTTAGAAAGACTATTATTAAATTGCTGGAAACATAAGATTAATACCTTTGCTTGTTGCAAAGGACATGATAAATACAATATGGCATATCTTGGCTTTGTTATTGATGAAAATAGTTTTGATTATACAAATCAATTATTAAATAATTTAGAACCAACCGATTATTCGTTTATATCGATTAGTTCTGCAAATAACGATGTCTTTGATAATCCGAAGGATAATCGATTTGCTATCGATATACAAATTGATTATCGGTATTCGAATCATTTATTCGATACTCTTAATTCGTATCTATCAATACGAACTGAAGAAAGAATAAATGAATTATTAAAACATGGTATTCTATTAAATCAAATCTTTCTTCAATCCGAAATCAGTACCTGTATTATGAAAAATAATAAAGAAGAAATGCTAATCGATATTACAAAAGCAAAAGAACATAGGCCACCAAAACTAGATGGAGATTTAGAAAAAAATATTCAGTCCATCAAACAATCCGATACCATATTATGCAATCGCTATAATTGTACCAATGATTCGTTAAAAAGATTGATTCGATGCTTTTATAAAAACTATAATCCAGACAAAATAAAAAGGAAGAGTTAATCTTCCTTTTTTGCTCTAGGAAAGGAATGATAATAAACTTCCTTTAATCGATCCGTAGTAACATGAGTATAAATTTGAGTTGCTTTAATCGATTCATGACCAAGCAACTTCTGTACTGTTAATAAATCACAACCTTCATTTAATAAATGAGTCGCAAAACTATGACGAATCATATGAGGAGAAATATTTTTATGAATACTAGTCTTTGAAATAATTTTATCAAGTATAAAACGTACTCCTCTTTCTGTTAAAGGCCCACCATTATTATTGATAAACAACTCATCAATTCGTTTTTTATTAAGTATAGAATATCCATGATCTAAGTAATTGTGCAATGCCTCTTCACAGTATTCTCCATAAGTAACAACTCGCTCTTTATTTCCTTTTCCTAATATGAGAATCGTCTTCGTAGATAAATCAATATCTTTTACTTTAATCGAAACTAATTCTCCAACACGCACTCCAGTGGCATATAACATCTCAAGTAATAATCGATCTCTAAGACCAGTTGGAGTACTTAGATCTGGAACAGCAAACAATTCTTCTAACTCATTATATTCAAAATAACGAGGTAATTTCTTATCTTTCTTTGGTCCACTAACTAAACTAAATACATTACTCTTAACATATCCTTCATTCGCAAGATACTTGTAAAATCCTCTTAACGAAGAAAGTTTTCGATCAATACTAACATTATGATCCTTCTTATTATCTTTTAAATACATCAAATAAAAACGTAATTCATCATAAGTAACGCTCAAATAATCAATAGACTCCGAATCCATAAATCCGAAAAACTCTACAATATCGCTACGATAATTCGTAATTGTATAATCCGAATAATTCTTCTGAAACTTTAAATAATCACAATAATTATTTAGTACCTCTTCCCTTTTGATATGCACCATCTACTTTCTGTTTATTCTTATAATCATTATATAATAAACAGAAATCATATGCACCATTCAAGACACTTTCTTTACTTAAAGATTTTACTAAATCACGATAATCCGCATCCATATCTTCTTGTAAAACAGACATATTTCCATAAGAATACTGTAACTCTTTTAATTTCATTTTATGGAATAAATACCAATACGCATTTTTTAATACGCGTTTTGAAATCTGCATCTTCTTTGCATCCTTCTTCTCTACATCAAAATCTAAATTCAAAGAATACTGATTCTCATGATTCGTTATTACGCCACTCTCTAAATTCGTTAACGTTTTTAACGTATACGCTAACTTCTCTTCTTTTGGAACAGACAAATCTAACGTTAATTGTCCATTTAAATATTCTGGGCTAGTAATTTGTAATAACTTCTCTTCTAATCCTTGTCTAGACTCTAATAATTGTTGATAATGCGTAACATTTGCTTTTAAATTACCATATCGATCAAAATTTGCAAAAGACTCTACAATACTTCTAGAAATTGGATAACTCTCCATAATCCAAGTATTATGATATTTCAAGAAGTAAGGAGGAGTATTTCTTTGATTACAATCTTTATATAAGTCTACAACCTTCTTTGGAATATTATGAAATCCTTCTTGAATAACGCGATAATATTCCGAATTATAATAAAGTTTATTTAAGAATCGGTCATACAAACGTAAATTTTTCTTACTACCTTTTAAATCCGTAATTAAGCTTTCGCCAGCAATCTCACGAAAGTAATCCGTTCTCTCTTCCTTGGTATTATATAAAACTTCATGAATACGTATCTTATCTTGTTGATTATTACGATAACGTTGCACAATAAAGAATTCGTAATCTTCATTCGGAATATATTGATTCGAATATAATCGTTTCGCTAAAGATTTCGAATCGTTAAAGCGCATTGTTACTAAGTCAATTGCTTCTAATGGATTTTCTTTCGTAAAAACAGAATCTCCACTTTGTCTATACCATTTACTCATTAGTGGTAATATTCGAAGATCATCTTGTTTTAAATCTCGAGCAATAAGATAATACTTACTCATACATACCTACCCCCATTGTTTGCTATATTATACCATAAAACCCTTTATTTTTCAACAAAAAAAGAGTTCTACGAACTCTTTGTATAAACATCTGTTCCTTTTACCAAAGAAGTATTCTTGAAAGTATAACAAGTATCTTCTGATTCGAAATAAGAAAAACATATTTTTTTATCCTTTACTTCAAAAGATTTGCATCCTAAATTAGACATTCCTGATATATGAGTACAATACCCATCAGGAGAAATCGTAATAGTACCACTACCATCCTTCAAAGGATTTCCTTTTTTATCCAATAAGTAATAAGTGCCATAAATATTTTTACTTTCTTCTTTTGTAGAATAAGTCTTACTTCCTGTAAATTGAACATCTTTTTTCGTAGCAAACTCATTATAGTAAGTTGCATATCGATTTGCAGTTACTGCTTCATCTCCAATATAATAAGAGTCCCCATTTCGACTAGCGATACTTCTTTCCGTAATTTTATTTCCTGCAAATAAAGCTTTTTGAATAGAACCAACATCAGCACCACCAGAAGCATAATAACTACCATCTGTCTTTAAATGCATCATTCCTCTACCATTTAATGGATATCCATAGACAATCTTTTTCTCATAATGAAGAATTAAATAATAACGATCATTTGCATCTACTGCAACAACCATTTCTTCATAGCCATCTCCATTTAAATCAACGTAAACATAAGAAGCTGGAACATAATCCATCATCTCAGAATACTGATTCATATACCCATTAAAATTCATCTCAACACCATTCGAATCAATATAACTACGACTATTTAATAATACTTCCAAATAAACATCCCTTAAATTAACATTCTCTTCTACAATAGGTTGTTCCTTATCACTACAACCAGATAATAGAAATAGAAATACAGCTAATAATAAAAGTTTTTTCTTCATCAAACCCCTCCTAATAATCTTTCATCTTTTCTAATAGTCTCTTATAAATAGGTTTCATCTTTTCTTCACTAGAAGATTCAATTACTTGATCAACAGGAATCCATTTTACTCCACTATTTTCATCTTCCTTCATACGTAAAGCATCTTCTTCATCTGCTTCTAATAAATATTCCACATCATAATGCAAATGAGAAGCTACTTGTTTTCCACGTTTTATATGATTATCTACCGTAACAATATTAAGTCCAAATAATCCATCACTTAAAACTTTTACATTAGAAATGCCAGTTTCTTCTTCCAATTCTTTTTTCGCAACATGAAGAAAATCCGCATCCCCATCTGCGTGTCCTCCAACCCAAGCCCAAGAATCATAAATATTATGATAAATCATTAGAATCTTGTCATGAGTCTTATTGGTAACCCAAGCAGAAACAGTAAAATGAAAAGTTTCATTTTCTCGTGTTAATACATCTTCATTCCTCTCAATAGAATGAAGCATTACTCTCTTATCATTTCCTTCTTTTTCATCATATGGTTGATAAGAAGAGATTAAATCATAAACAATTTTATTCATAAAAACCTCCTAGAAAAATAAATATTGAATCAATACAATAACAAGTCCAGATACAACACTAACAGGAATTCCAAGAATCATTCCTTTAAGTCCCCCAATAAGATGAAACTTCATATCACTATACTCTTTCATATCTTCCGTACCTTTTATCTTAACTCCCTCGCTATGACAAAACCAAAGACAATCAATAATCAAAGCATCATACCAGTTAATAACATTCCAAATAATATAAGTATTGAAAAAAGCTTCTTGAAATTCAGTACATTGAAAACGAACATACATTAAAACTCCAAATAAAAATCCAAAAAATAGAACTGCAAAAATCTTCTTTGGAATAGAAGAATCTTCCTTTTCAATTAATCCCATCTCTTCTACCTTTTCACGAATCTTCGTTGGATATCCATGAACCATAAGCAATGGATTCTTTAATGTTAATGTAACAATAACGATTGTAAATATAATACAACCTATAATAGAAATACCTACCATAAAAAAACACCTCATTATCATTATAACAAAAAAAGAAGCTTTTCGACTTCTTTTTTATTTTCTACCTAATGCTTTTGCAGTAGAATTTGCATTTTCAGTTAGTACAAAAGCAAAATCCTGAGGAGTTCTTTTGTTACCATTTTCAGAATAATAAGCAAATGATGTACCGTTCTTATTAGTATTCACATAGAATATCACTACAATATTTGCTTTTTTCGTCGTTAAATATCCTGTTAATTGTACAGCAGGTTCCCCTTCGTATGTAGTATCACTCCATTTTGCATTAGAAACAATTTGATCACATACTTCACCTAAAGTAACTTTTTCTTCTTGCAAAAAAGCATTTTGCCATGAACGTACAGATATAACATTTGCAGAATAACTAGTCTTATGATGAATGAATAAAATCAATAACAGAACTACAACACCGATAATTGTATAAGTCTTCTTCTTATCTTTTTGCCATGATTCCGGCATTTTAGAACTAACTTTCTTTTCAATCTCTATGGCCTTTTCCTTCCATTGTTCTGTATTTGATGATTGTAACTTTGCACCACATTCATTACAGAATTTTTGACCATCCTTTGCTTTCTTCCCACATTCTGGACAAAACATAAAAACACCTCCATCATCAAGTCTATTATAACAAAAAAAGAGAAGTATCTCTACTTCTCATATTCACAATTTGAACATTTTATTGTTCCATCTTTTGCTTCTACTAGTAATTTACCACATTCTGGACATACTTCTCCGGTAGGTTTATCCCAGAATGCATTTTTACATTTTGGATAATTGTTACATCCATAGAATACTTTTCCCTTACGAGAAGTCTTTTCTACAATATCTCCTCCACAATCCGTACACTTACAGATGGTAACAATTTCACGTTCTTCTTTTTTAATATATTTACAAGTTGGATAATTACTACAAGCAGTAAATTCTCCATATCTACCTTTACGAATTACTAATGGACTACCACATTCAGGACAAGTCTCTCCAGTTTTTTCGGGTTCTTTCTTCTCCATATCAGAGAATGCATCCTTTACACGTGGTTCAAATAAATCATAGAAACTCTTTAATACTTCATTCCATACAAGTTTTCCATCTGCAATTTCATCAAGTTCTGTTTCCATATCTCTTGTATATTCCACATTAATTAAATCACTAAAGAATTCTTGCAATTTATTCGTAGTCTCTATACCAATAGGAGTTGGAACAAATTTCTTATCCTCCATATTAACATATCCACGAGTACGAATTGTATCCATAATGGTTGCATAAGTAGAAGGTCTACCAATTCCTAATTCTTCTAATTCTTTAATTAATTTTGCTTCGGTATATCTTGCAGGAGGTTTTGTATAATGTTGCTCTGCATCTAAGTCTAATGCAACGGCCTCTTCTTTTTCTCCTACTTTTGGTAGAATCTTATCTTCACTAGATTCATAATCAATATAAACTTTTAAATAACCATCAAATAATAATTCTTGACCAGTAGCCTTAAATTTATAATCATTATTATCTAATACAATCGTTGTTTGATTTACTCTTGCATCTGCCATTAAAGAAGCAATCGTACGTTTATAAATCATACTATATAATTTAAATTCATCTACACTTAAGTATTTCTTAACTTTTAATGGACTAAGATCAACACTAGTAGGACGGATAGCTTCATGAGCATCTTGTACATTTTCTGTCTTCTTACTTGTTTTAACCGTACCTAAATATTCTTTTCCATACTCTTTTTCAATCATCTTCATAGCAGGTTTTACAAAGTCATCACTTAAACGGACAGAGTCTGTTCTCATGTAAGTAATAAGTCCGACTGTCTCATGCTCCAAATCTACACCTTCATATAGTTTTTGAGCAACACTCATCGTCTTCTTTGCACTAAAACCTAACTTCGTAGAAGCTTCTTGTTGTAAAGTAGAAGTAATAAAAGGCATCTTACTTTTACGAGACTTTTCCTTTGCTTCTACACATTCAACAGTATACTTATCTCCTAAAGCATTTAATACAACATCGACTTCTTCACGATTATGAAGTTCAATATCATCTTCTTTATATTTAAATAAAGTAGCTTCATATTCTGGAAACTTCGCAGTAATCGTCCAATATTCTTCTGGATTAAATGCATTAATCTCATTTTCACGATCAACAATTAACTTTAAAGCAACACTTTGTACACGTCCTGCACTTTTTGCTCCAATTTTATTTTGTAATAATTTACTTAAACGGAAACCAATAATACGATCCAAAATTCTACGAGTTTCTTGAGACTTTACTAAATTATCATCAATAACAGTAGGATTTCCAATCGCTTCTACTACTTTATCATGAGTAATTTCATTAAATAAAACACGTTTATAATTCTTATCTTTAATTCCTAAAGCATCTTTTAAATGCCAAGCAATAGCTTCTCCCTCACGGTCTGGGTCGGACGCAAGATATACTAATTCACTATCTTTAACATCTTTCTTTAATTCTTTAATAACCCCACCTTTTCCTTTAATAGGAATATAGTTTGGTTTAAATCCATCTTCTATATCAACACCTAAACCATAAGTACCAGTCGTTGCTAAATCACGAATATGTCCCTTAGAAGAAACGACTTTAAAGTCAGGACCTAAGTATTTACCAATAGTCTTACTTTTACTCGGACTTTCCACGATAACCAAATATTTATGCATTAAATCAATCCCTTTCGTTAGAAAATATTTATATCGATAATTTTATTATTTGTCAACCCTCTACTATTATAATACGTGTAAAGCGACAATATACAAAATTATTTTATATGATTCTTTTTACAATAATCTGCAACAGGTCCATAACTACGACGATGTTCCTTTAGTATTCCGTATTGTTCAATCGCCTCTAAATGTTTTTTAGTAGGATAACCTTTATTCTTCTTAAAGTCATACATTGGATACTTTTCATCTAACTCTACTAACATTCGATCTCTTGTAACCTTTGCTAAAACAGAAGCAGCACTAATCGTAACACTCTTTAAATCTCCCTTAATAATAGAAGTTGTTGGAATATCTAATTCAAGTGGCATCGCATCAATCAAAATATGTTCTGGTTTGACACTCATATTATTAATGGCTTGCTTCATCGCTAATTTCGTTGCCTCATAGATATTTACTTCATCAATCTTTTTTTCATCAACAATTCCAATTCCATAAGAAATTGCTTGTCTCTTGATTTCTTCAAAAAAGAAATCACGCTTTTTCTCACTAAGTTTCTTAGAATCTGTCAAACCATCTAATTCAAAATGTTCTGGCAAGATACAACAAGCAGCAACAACAGGTCCAACCAAAGGTCCTCTTCCTACTTCATCAACCCCTGCGATTAAAGTAATACCCTTTTCTCTTAACTCTCTTTCATATTTATAATTATCAATATCTTCTATTTCTTTTTTTGTCATAAATTCACCTTACTACAAAGCAACTATATATTAAATTTAAAAAAAAGTCAAAAAGAAAAGCAGAACAAAATCGTTCTACTTTACTACTTCATACGATCGAAAGTAACTTTTCCAATACTTCCATTTTTTAAATCATTAATAACAATATTAGATACCTTCTCATAATCTGCTACTCCACCACGTGATAATGCTCCACGTCTAGCAGCAATGGTATCATATACTTCAATAAAATCTTCATCTAATTCCGTAACACCATAACGTTCTTCTAATAAAGAAGGATATAGTTCATATAACTTCTTTATAATAAAGATAGCAATATCATCACGATTTAAAATCTCTTCTTTAATAGAAGAAAAACTTGCTAAGATATGAGCTTGTTCCTGATCATCAAACTTTGGCCATAAAATTCCAGGGGAATCTAATAATTCGA
>JAFUFG010000035.1 GCA_017470045.1 Bacilli bacterium
AGAATCTTCTCTCTAGAAGCTTCTTCTCCCAATTTTTTTTGAAGAGTACTACAGATTAATTTTGAAATTCCAAATTGAATATCTTGTACATCTTCTAACTTTGTAATAATTGCTTCAAATTGACTCAAATAATCTGTAAAATACTTTGGATCTTCTATAATTAATTGATATTTATACAAAGCATCATAAAAAAGAAAAAGAATTTTTTCATGTAAAACATAATTTACATTTTCTCCTTCAACTTTTTTCTCATAATACTTTGGACTATTAAAAATCTCTTTTAATAGTTCTAAAACATCTTCTCTTTGTAATAACTCATCAAACAAGAAGATCACCACCAATCTTATCTAGATAACCATAATAAAAAGTAATAAGCAAATCCAACTGCAATAAACGCAAATAGACATAGTCGAACTAATCTCATAAATACATGATTTTTATCATAATAAGAATCTAAATTAGTTTTCGATTCATCGACTAATTTTTCATACGCCCTTTGATTCTTTTGATTAATTTCCAAATCACTATTGGCATTTTCTATTTTATTTTGATTATGTGCTTCCTCAGACACAACTTGTTGTTGATTTAAATCCTTAAAATCAGCCATTCAAGATCACCTCTATTCTATGCTTCTAGAATACCATATTTTAGAATATTTGACTAGGATTAAAGTCAATATCAATTCGAACTTTGGTATTTACTTTATAGTGATCCAATACTTTTTCTAGTAATGGTTTTAATGCATCACATTTTTTATATTTAACAATAATACCATATCGAAAAATATTATTTTACTTAAATATTGTACAAGTAGTAGGACCCAATAAAAGTACATCTTTTAAATTTCTTTCTAAGCTTCGCTTAATCTTATGACTCTCTGTAAATACCATTTCTGCATCCGGTCCACTAATGCGAATATAACATAAGTAATAATATGGAGGATATTGAGAAGTTCTTCGAACTTCCATTTCTTTTTGGTAAAAAGATAAATAATCGTGATTTTTTACAAAAGATATAGCAAAATGATCTGGATTGAAAGTTTGAATAATTACTTCACCACTTTTTTCACTTCTACCACTCCTACCTGCAACTTGACTAAGCAAAGAGAAAGTATTTTCACTACTACGAAAATCTGGAATATTTAAACCGGTATCTGCATTTATAACACCAACTAATGTAACATTCGAAAAATCAAGTCCTTTTGCAACAATTTGAGTACCAAGCAAAATATCATACTCATGATTTTTAAAAGACTCAATCATTCTTTCATGAGAACCTTTGCGAGATGTAGTATCCATATCCATTCTTAAAATTCGACAATCTAAAATTCGATGTAATTCCTCTTCAATTCGTTCCGTTCCACAACCTAAATCATTCATCGAATGTTCTCCACATTTTGGACAAATATCAATCTTTTTATCTCCATAACCACAATAATGACATCTTAAGGTATTACTAGTTTTATGATAAGTAAGAGTGATATCACAATTTGGACACTTAACAGATTGTCCACAGTTCTTGCAAGTTAAAACAGAAGAATAGCCTCTACGATTTAATAAGAGAATGATTTGTTCCCCTTTCTCGATACGTTTCTTCATTGCGTCAATTAATATATTCGAAAAGTGCCCAACACTTCTCTTCATCTCTTCTCCCAAATCCACAATAGTTACTTTTGGAAGTGTCTTACCATTTACACGATTTGGTAATTCTAAAAGATGATAAACTCCACGTTTTGCTCTGGCAAAACTCTCTAAACTAGGAGTAGCACTACCTAACACAACTTTACAATGATGATATTCACTACGTTTCTTCGCAATATCAATCGCATGATATCTTGGATTAGAATCTGCTTGCTTATAAGATTCACTATGTTCCTCATCCACGATAATAATTCCAATATTCTTTAATGGCGCAAATATAGCACTACGAGCACCAATTACAATACTAGCTTCTCCTCTAGCAATTCTTCGCCACTCATCATACTTTTCTCCGTCCGATAAAGCACTATGCAAAGCTGCAATTTGATTTCCAAAACGTTGTTGAAAGCGACTTACCATTTGAGGAGTTAAACTAATCTCTGGTACTAATACAATACTAGTTTTTCCAAGAGATAATTGTTCTTCAATTAATTCCATATAAACTTCTGTCTTACCAGAACCTGTAACACCATATAAAAGGTAGATAGAATCACTACTATTACGAACTTCTTCTACCACTCTTTTCTGATCAGTTGTTAACTCTTTCTTTGGAAGAACCTTATCCGAATAACTTAAACGATAATGTTCTTTCTTTTCCTCCCGAATAATCTCTTTCGTTAGTAAAGTTTTAATGGAACTACTAGATATTTCTAATGCATCTTTTCTAGCAATATATCCGCCTTCTAGAATTGCATCAATAATTTGTCTTTGTTTATCTGTGATTTTAAAATCATTGAAATCCGCATCACCCAATACATAATAAGTATCCATTTTAATAGTACTCTTACCATCAACATTTGCCTTTAAAGCTTTCGGTAACATTACTTGGTAACAACTAATTAAAGTAGATAAAGTTTCTTTCTTTAAAAATTTTCCCAATTCTAATAATTCCGTATCCAAAACAATATCCGAATCTTTCACACGAATAATATCTTTCAAATCCATCGTAGAAGTATCTTTTAATTCCAAAACAAAACCATCTAAAGTTTGCCTACCAAAAGGAACTTCAACTCGTATTCCAACTTTGATATCATGAACCATAGATTCTGGTACGTGATAATCAAAAATCTTATCAATATTCTTATTCGATAATTCTACTAAAACTCCCGCTACCATTATGTCACCTCCTAAGAATTTATTATAACATAAAAAGAAGTATTTCTACTTCTTTCTAACCAGCTCCACCACCATTAAAAGATTGAATAACAAAAGAATAATCATCCGCATCAATAATTCGATTTAAAACAGTAGTACGCGCTGTAATAGTACCACCTACTGGAATATATTGTGCAGGCAAAGGATATGGTCCACTCGAAGTGCCATCAGCAAAAGTAAATGTTAAATAAACTCCAGTATTACTAATTACCAAATCCGAATTATTCGTAACTCTAGCTTCGATTTCTGCCATCTTCGGATTATCTTTTAAAGTACGAATCTTCATTTCATTTACTTGAAAATAACTAGCTTCATGCATAGAAAAAATCTTTCCACTCGTATTAATAAGAATTCCATTCTCTTCACGATAATGATCCTGATCTTTTGGCTCATCATTTTTTAAAAAATTGTATTTCGCATTTTCCAAATTTGCTTCTTTGGCAGACTTATCTTTTTCAATTTCATCACTGACAGTTTGATATTCCGAAATAATTGGAGGCATTACAATAAATCCAACTACCATAAAAACAAGAAGTATGACAGATAATACAATAATTATAACAGTTTTTTTATTCATATAATCACCATCTTTATAAGAATTATATCATACTTAAAAAAATAGAAAAAGAGTATCAATATGGATAAAAAAAGAAGGTAAAATACCTTCTTATCTAATAAATTTAGTTCGTTGTTTTTACACGTATCTCATAATCAACAGCATTTGCAATACTTCCAAATACTACTCTTTCAAGTTCTACACTTCCACCAGTAGCTAAAGCATCAACTTTATGAGGAGCATCTACATATTGCGTACCATCTTTAAATTTAAATACGATAGAAACTTCAAAAGATTGATAATCCTTCGTTCCGTTATTTTTTAATGTAAAATGATATGTTGCAAAATCAGCTAAATCCTTATTTACAGTAATAGACATATCTTCAACAGAAAAATCTCCATTAACATGCTTCTTTGCAATTTTTTCATTCTCATTAGATAAAGTTCCATCTTCATTTTGTTTTAACTTATTAGTATCAGGAGAATTGGTACTTTGTCCTTGAACAGAAGTTTTATCATCTTTCTTTTCTTTTGTACCATTTCCGTTATTTGATATTAGATTTAAAGAAAAGCCAGAAACAATTAATAAAATACCTAAAATGAAGACAATTAATATAATATTCTTTTTATTCATAATTTATCACCTCTAAATTGTATCCTGGCAAGGAGCCCATGCTCTACATCTAGTACGTGCAGAACCATTTTCACAATAAATCATTCCATATACTAAATAATAACCCGTAGTACCAGTATGATTCCACAAATAGTTGAAATGATTAACAGCTTCAAAATAGCTCTTATTCATTGGAGTATCAATTCTCCAATATCCGTTATCAGGAAGATATTCAAAATAAGAACCATACCAACCAGAAGCATCTAATTTTGGTATAAATGTAGCAACGTGATCTTTTGGACAGTGTCCAGTAATAATCATACACATATAATCAGAAATACTTGCTTCTACTGTAATATTATGATCTGGCATCTTACTTGGAACATTATACCAATGATTAAACTTTCTAAATTCATTAATAGAATCTTGTGGATTTGGATCTGTAGGTATACTAGAACCATAAGATACATCTCTCCAAGTATAATTAGCATTATATCCATGACCATCATTTACATGGTAATAAACTCTATATTTATTTGCGGTCCATTTTGCTGTAGCAGTAACAGAACCACCTTCTGTACTACTCAAGTTCTTTACATTAGAACCAGCATTATAATCATAACCATTAATATTCCATTTAGAGAAGGAATGACCAGTTCTTGTAAATCCATTATTCGCTAACTTACAATCAATACCATAATAACAAGTTGTATTGCTAGTAGATCCACCATTTCCATCACCCTTAGAATACTTAATAGTATAAACGGTAGAAATATTAACTTTTATATTATGGCTAGTACAGTTATTTGCAACATCACATACTGTTACAGTAGCATATCTAGCCCCATGTCCAATTAATGATTTATTAGTAACTTTATTATCCGTACTGTTACCACCAGCATAATCCGTTACCATACTAACATTATTAGTTTTATTCCATTTCCAAATCTGTTTTACAATTCCATGATTATCAGAACTTCCACTAAAATCAAAGTAATATCCATAATTCTTCCAATCAGAAATAACAAGATCTTGATTTGTTACCTCTTTTACAAATGTACCAGCACCACCATTATTATAGACACTGGCTCTTATTTTAAGAGTTGGAGGAGTATTATCAGCTACAAAGATATCACTTACATAATTACCTGTAACTTGAGCTCCAGCACCATTAAGAACATTAACTGGTTCAACAACTAGTTTTAAATTACCAGTAGTAGCAGGAGAAGTAACATTAACACGTAACGTATGAGCAGTTTTAATTAAAGCATTCTTAAAATTATATTCCTTCTTTTCACCTACTAAAGCATTATGATTACTAGTATTAATCCAGTAATAACGAATCTTAGCATTTGCGCCAAATCCCTTGTCATCACTAAGTAAGATCGTTGTAGTATGAGTTTTGGCAGGTGTGTTTGAACCTTTAGGATTAGATGAGATAGAAGTATCAGAAGAAACATATCCACCATCACCACCACCGCCATCATCTGTTGGTAAACAAGCAGATGATGCAGGTAAAGTTTTTTGATATGCAACTTTTCCATTTAAAGTACAAGTAATACTTACACTATAATCATAGTTTCCACGATTTTTCTTAACACGTACAAATGTGTTACTACCAGAACACGTTGCGTTCTCTAATTCGATATCTTTAATTAACTCTTTAGACATAATATCGGACATAGAAACATCAGCACAACCATTATCATAGTCTCCAAATAAATCGTCTTCATTTTGATCTACATACAACTTAGAAGCCGAAACTAAAGACTCTTCATATAATTCAAATTTTCTTTTTGTAAAATTATCCCCCAAAGTATTAATTACTGGTAATGCTACTACAGACACAACACCAAGAATTGTAATAGTAGTAATCATTTCCACCAAAGTAAAACCTCGAGTATACCTTCTTATTTCTTTTTTTACTTTCATACTATCACCTATTATATCTATATAATAACACAAAAAAAATAAAGTTTAAAGAACTTCTTTTACCATTTTTTCATTATTTTAAAAAATTAAAAAAAAGTATATATTTCTATATACTTTTAATTTATTTAGCCATATCTCCCATATCATCTGAAATAACTACATCAAAATCATAGTCATAAAAATCAATATTAGAAAGAATAATAGTACCTTTTGCTTCTGTTTTAGCATCTTTCTTTAAATTAGTGATATAAACAGAAACAGTAGAATAATCATCTTTATCACGATATAATTTAAAATCTAATTTACCATAAGTAATATCTTTTCCAGTAGTATTAGTAATAGAAAAAGTAACATCATATTTTGTAGAGTCCCCATAATCGAAATTATCATCTACACTATCCATTGATAGATATGATACTTTAATACCTTTATTCGTATGAACTTCTGACTTTC
>JAFUFG010000036.1 GCA_017470045.1 Bacilli bacterium
AATGAGAAGTGAAGTTATTGGTACTTTCCAAAATGTCTTAAATGAATTAGGAAATAGTGCTCATAAAGTTCCAGTACTTGAATTACCAAGCACTACTGATGAAATCAAGAAAATCATGGATGAAAAGACTTTTGATGAACAAATCAAAGCTCGTGGGTTAAGTATTGTTGGTTTCGTTGTAGAATCTGTAACTTTAGATGAAGCAAGCAATAAGAAGATCGATAAGTATGAACTTTCTGCAAATACTCGTATGCAACAAGGTACTCTTGTTGGATCTTTCGGAGAAGCTGTTAAAGATGCTGCTAAAAACGAAGGTGGAGCTGCTAATGGATTCATGGGAATCGGTATGATGAATATGGCTTCAGGTGGAATTATGGGTGGAGCTGTTTCTAATGCTTTCAACAATAATAATGCTGCTCCTGCTGCTGGTGGTGCATTCTGTCCTAAATGTGGAGCACAAATTCCTGCAGATGCAAATTTCTGTACAAAGTGCGGAGCTAAATTACAATAAGTTTTATAAAATAAAAAAGTTAGGTTATTCGCCTAACTTTTTTTGTTTTACTGGACCATTAATTTCTTTTCCTTCTTTTTTAGCAATGACTTGTTTCATTGCTTTTTTCATTTCTTTAACGCTTTCTTTTGGACTATTCATAAAGGTACATTCATAATTCATTGTAATTTCTTTTACATCTTCTGTATCTAATAAATATAATCCAGCTTTAAATAATTGTAGAATAGTATGAAAACGGGCACTTTCTTTTTCTTCTTGTAATGTTGAATTAGGGAAGATAAAACAACGGTTTCCATTTTCATTTACCATATCTGTAATAAAGTCATAATAGATATCATCTACTAGAGCTTCATCATGTCCAAGTGTTACACATCTTGTTCTTCGATTTGGTTCTAATGTTCCATCGATATAGTCTCTTTCTATTTCTTTTTCTTTTAATAAAATTTGATTTCTTGTATGAATTGCAAGGTCTCTTTGTAGTCCTGTAGTTTTATCTTCTTCTAAGAATTGAATTACGGTAGCATAGTAATCTAATTTAGCTTGATGTTTAATGGTTGCGGAATCTTCGATTAAACCAGTTTCTCCGTCTTTTTCTGATTTTAATGGAAGTGGTTTCATCTTATGAATGATATAACTTTCAAATCTTTTTAAGATAAGGTCATTTTCTTGTTCTAGAGATGTATGTTGACCTTTTTTGAAACGCTTCATCATTTCTTCTAGTTTTTTATCTCTTAATTCAATTCTGTAGTGATCAAACAAAGACTCTTCTAAGGAATTCTTAAGTTCCATATAGATACTTTGTGAATTTTCTTTTGTAATATGTAGTGATTGTAACAATAGGTCTTCTAACGCAATTTGTGCAATTAGCTCATTTCCTACTTCTTCTTCATTTTTGGAATTCATGCAATCATATAAATTCTTAATATTTCTAGCCGTTAAAATATAATCTGTTATTGTATCTTCTCTTGATTTTTTCTTTAAATCTACCATAACAAATCCCCCTTTTTCTTAACTGGGCTATATTATATCATATTTTCTTTATTTTGTCTAGTTTTTGCTCTTTTAGAGGCTTTGTTCAGGAAACAGAATTTGACAATATTTTAAGAGTAGAGTATAATTGATAACTGTCACGTGTATAAAAATGAGGTGTTTTAAAATGTTTAACAGTGATAAAGAAATGCTTAGTGCATGTTCTGATGATCCCTCGGTAGTTTTCACTTTAATTAAACAAGGAGAATTCGAGGCTATTCAATTATTAATTGAAAAGAATAAAATTGATGTTAATGTTTGTGACGGAGTTGGTAATGATGTATGTGCAAGACTTTTAAAGGCTAAGCAATACTCATTAGTGTTACAGCTTATGAAAAAGAGAAATTGGGATGTTAATCACCAAAACTATATGGGTGAGACATTTGGTCATATTTTGGCTCTTGATAATTCTGCATTTGCCGCTAAAGTAGCAGAAGCATTGATTAAGAAATCTAATTTCGATCCAGATATTAAAAATGATCATGGTGAAACAATGCTAGAAAGAGCTATTAATAATAATCACGTTTCTACCACATTAAAGATTTTAGAGGACAAGAGAGTAAATAATATTGATTTATTATTGTTTCAAAAATTATTTACGACTTGTTTAAAGAATCGTTATTATGGTAAATATTCTAAATTAAATAATTTAGAAGTGATTGTTACAAACCTTGATAAAAAGGAATTAATGCCAAGCGTTAAGATGTTGGTTGAAGAAATTAAAGAAAATTACGATATTATTAAGAAAGATATTATGAATAATCGTTCTAATTCTATTGATGAATTAATTGCTTCTTCTATGTCTATGGCAAGCGCATAACAAGATAAGAAATTATCTTGTTTTATTTTTTAAAATAGTTTATTATAAATACGATTAATGGGGAGGCAGTAGTATGAGATTACCTGATTTTATAGAAGCTAGAACTAGAGATATAAGAGATTATAAGACTGTTCAATTTCATGTAGATGATTCTGTTAAGAATAAATATGCTGGAATGACATTTCATTTAAAGACTTATGGTTGTCAAATGAATGAACATGATAGTGAAAATATTAAAGCTTTACTTACGATGATTGGATTTACAGAAATCGAAGATTATGAGAAAGCAGATCTTGTTTTACTAAACACTTGTAGTATTCGAGAAAATGCTCATAATAAAGCTTTTGGTATGCTAGGAAGACTTAAACACTTAAAAGAACAAAGACCAGAATTATTAGTTGGTTTATGTGGTTGTATGGCTCAAGAGGTAAGTGTTGTTGAAGAAATCTTAAAGGATTACAAATTTGTTAATTTTGTATTTGGTACTCATAATTTACATGAACTTCCAAATATTATTGATAAAGCAATTTTAGAGAACAATCAACAAATCGAAGTATATTCTAGAGAAAGTGATTTGGTAGAAGGGTTACCAGTTATTCGTGCAAATAAGTATAAAGCCTACGTTAATATAATTTATGGATGTAATAAATTCTGTACCTATTGTATTGTTCCTTATACTAGGGGTAGAGAAAGAAGTCGTAAGAAGGAAGATATTTTAAAGGAAATCGATGAATTAGTTCGTGATGGTTATAAAGAAGTTACCTTATTAGGGCAAAATGTTAATGCATATGGAAAAGACTTATATGATGATTACAATATGGGTAACTTATTAGAGGATGTTGCGAAGAGTGGGATTCCAAGAGTAAGATTTACTACTTCTCATCCATGGGATTTTACGGATAATATGATTGATGTTATTGCAAAATATCCAAATGTTATGCCTAGTATTCATTTACCAGTACAAAGTGGATCTAGTAGAGTTTTAAAACTAATGGGTAGAAGATATACGAAAGAGTCTTATTTAGAATTATTTGATAAGATGAAGGAACGTATTCCTGGAGTTACGATTAGTACGGATATTATTGTCGGATTCCCTGGAGAGGAAGAAGAGGATTTCCAAGAGACTTTAGATTTAGTAGATTATTGTAAATATGATAATGCTTTTACTTTTGTTTTTAGTGCAAGAGTTGGTACTCCAGCTTGTAAATTAGAGGATAAGACTCCATTAAAAGAAAAAGAAGAAAGACTCCAACGCTTAAATGAAAAGGTAAATGCTTATTTCTTGGAGAATAATAAGAAATTAGAAGGAAAAGTATTACCTGTTTTAGTAGAAGGAATTTCGGATAAAAAGAATATGTATTTCGGATATAGTGATACGAATAAGTTAGTTAACTTTAGTTCTGATAGGGAGTTAGAATTAGGGGATATTGTTCCAGTTAAGATTACTGCTTCTAAGACTTGGAGTTTAGATGGAGAAGTTGATGGATAAAGCAATATCGGATGTTGTAGATGCGATTGTTAATAGTTCGGAATATCAAGATTGTATCGAACTTAAGAAACGAATGGAAGATAATGACGAAATAACGATGCGTATTAAAAAAATAAAAATGCTTCAAAAGAAATATTTAAGAACGAATGATTTGGAAGTAGAAAAAGAATTAAATACGTTAGAAGAAGAATTAAATGAGATTCCAATTTATTATGAATACAATAAAAGATTAGAAATTGTAAATCAAAAGATTGAATATGTTACGGATGAGATAAATGATTATTTTTATCAGTTATTATCGGATGTAGAGTAACGGATTATGAAAGATATAGATTTCTATATCTTTTTTTTCGGAATAAAATTTGTTAAAATGAATAATAGAGGTGGTACTTGTGAAGAATAAAAGTTGGGAGAAAGTTCTTTTTCTATTTTTCTTTATCTATGGAATTATTACACCGGTATATGCGGAAGATGGATTAGTTAGTGATTATAGTAATGGAACTCATGTAGTTGTTAATGCTACTAGTCTTGAGATGTTTCTATTTGTCGTTTTGGTAGTAGTTTTCTTTGGAGTTGTTGGTTATATTCTTTATTTG
>JAFUFG010000037.1 GCA_017470045.1 Bacilli bacterium
AATTCTCGTATAAAATCGCCTTTTTCATTTACTGTTATATCTCCTACTAGATTTTTGCATTCTACAAAATAACGATATACCGGAGTAATAATAATATAATCTATCTGAGCAGTTAAGTCTTCATATTGAAATTTAACGTCCCTTAAAACATACATTCCAATATTCGATTTCTTCAATTGATAAGCAATTTCATTCTCGCCTTTTAATCCCTTTTTAACAATCACTAATTCCTCTAAAATATCTTCATTATTTGGATATTCTTCATTTAGTTTTACTAAAGCATTATATTGATCTTGTAAATCAGAAGTTTCTTTTAAAAATACTGTATCTTCAAATCTTTTACTAAATAATCCCATCTTACCAACTCCATTATAAGTTTATTATAACATAAAAAATCAGGTTTCCCTGATTCTTATTTAACAAGATATAACAAGATGGATGTAATTAGTGTCATAATAGAGATTGCGATTATTAATAATGAATTGGCATATCCTTGATTGTTTTTGTTTCCATTTGATTTAACCATTACTTTAGATGCTTGTTGGATATGATTCTCTGGTTGATGATGCACTTGATTATTATGGAACATACCATTCATTTCATTTTTCTTTGATGCTTTTTTTACAACTTGGGAGCGAATGTTTTTTAATCTTGCAATTCTTACATCTCTTGGTACCGTATTATCATCTCCTATTCTATCTATTTTTTTATTTGCTTGTTCATTCGTCATTCTCATCCCCACATTACTCTTTGGATTTTCTTTTTGTTCTTTTACGTGTTGCATAAACGCATCATGTTTTTTTGAATCTCTTAATTCTTCCTTTGTTTCTCTTTTAAATTCTATATTATTAATATATTTTCTAACACTTGGTAGTTTTATTACAACCATACTGGTGTATGGAATATCTTTTTCTCCATTATAAACATTTCCTACATGTTCTTTGTATTGATTACCACTGTCTGTTAAAGAATTTTTTATTGTTTCTAAAGCTGTAGTAGTTCCATCTGCAGCTAGTTCTTTATTGTCTTTTCCTACGATTGATTTTGGAATTAATGCTACATTTGATCCAGGCGTCTCTAGTGTTTTCCATTGTCTATCGAAGAAGTCTCTTACTTGATTTGCTTCTTCGGAATTAAGTTCCGAATTATGAATTAAGTCTTCTACATTTCTAACACAAGCTTGATCTGCAGGATCTTTTTTATTTCCTGTACGAAAGATATATGGATTCTTTGATAAATCCCCTAAATCGATATAGTGATCAGCTGATGTAAATACGTTTAACCATTCTGGAGAATATAGTCCATGTCGATATACCCATTCCATGTTATGTTCGTAATATAGACCTTCTCCTTCATAATATGGATATCCTCCGAATGCTCCTGGAACATTATGAGAAGAAAAAATCTCACTTAATTCTTTTACTTCATCTTTTCCCCATTCTCTTTTCTTAGCGGACAATCCATTTTCACGAATGGATTGATACGCACTAGATGGGAACGAATGAGCAACATATCCTTTTTCAACATATTGTGTTAAGAAATAATCTCTTACTCTTTTATCTTCTTCTGGAGTCATTTGTTCGGATGTAATATTTAATCTAGATTTAATAGACTCCATAATTAATTTTGATTTTTCTGTATTAAATTCTTCTGGTGATAGTCCTTTTTTATATAGATCCATTAAAGAATAATAGTAATTGTCAAAGTTATAACCGTCTTTATGAATGATGTGATATAGAAATACACTACCAATAGCATTACTAACCATTGCTAGAGCTGCTTCTGGCTTATCTTGTTCTATTAAATAATCAGACATTCCACTAATATCATCAATAATATCTTGTCTTTCTAATGTTTGACTGATGTTATTAATCATATCAGATTCATTCGCATTATCATTTGGTTGAATATCTTCTTCTACCTTTAATTGAGTTTCTTTATCGTTTGGTTCTTGTAATATACTTTTATAGTATTCTTCTCTTATTTGACCAGAATACTCCCATAATTCCCTTTCGATATCTTCGATATCTCTAGGATCATCTTTATACATTTCTCTTGCTCTTTCGATTTGTTCTGTAGTAATACCTTCTGTCTTTAAAGCAATATGGGTAATTAAATTATTAATCTCTGTATTTCTATCCATATCTATCATCCTACATTCTACTTATAGTATAACGTAAAAATAAAAAATGTGAAACAATTTCACATTTTTC
>JAFUFG010000038.1 GCA_017470045.1 Bacilli bacterium
ATAATGAATACAGATGAAGGAAACTTCATACAATAAAAAAGGAACATTCAGTTTTCAAGAGTTGAATGTCTACCTAATTATTTTTAAGTGAGACACTATTCTAACGAATGAGTGTCATTTTTTTATTACTAAAACCAATAAGGTTAAGAGTAGTAAAATGAGTGATATGTAGCGAAGCAACTTAATGTTGTATTCACGTTTTTTCATTCTCTCAAACCTCCTCTCTAAGTTGGATAGGAGGTAGACACTCAACAACTAAATGTTCCAACATTTACTATATCAAACGATTGTTTGGTAGTCAACTAGTGTAACTATTCATTTTTACTAGTTTTTTTGTTTTGAAATATAGTATAATGGTTAGGGTGATGATCTGATGGATATTATTATTAATTTGATCAAGATGTTCGGCGGACTTGCTTTATTAATTTATGGAATGAAATTACTAAGTTCCAATCTAAAAAAGATGTCTAGTGGGAAGTTAGAAAAGATCTTAGTAAATGCGACGAATAATCCTTTTAAAGGTTTATTTGTTGGTTTTTTAATTACGGTTATGACACAGAGTAGTGCAGCTACTACGGTTCTTGTTGTCGGATTAGTAAATTCGGAAATATTAACTTTAAGTAGTGCGATTCCAATTATTATGGGTGCTAATATTGGTACTACTTTAAACTCTCAAATATTAAGACTTGCCAATCTAGAAGGTAGTAGTTGGATTTCTTTCTTTACTCCTGCTACGTTTGCTCCAATTCTATTAATTATTGCTTTACTCATTTTAGAAAAAGCAAAGAAACAAAAGACAAAAGATATTGGAAATATGATTATGGGTCTTGGATTATTATTTACTGGAATGCTTACGATGGTAGGAGTAGCATCTGGTTTTAGTGATTTACCAATTCTTAGTACTATTCTAAAACAATTAAGTAATCCGATTTTAGGTATTATTGCGGGTGTGTTCATTACTGCATTAGTTCAAAGTTCTTCTGCAACGATTGGTATTTTACAAGCATTATCTACAACAGGACAAATTACTTATGCAACTACCATTCCAATTATTTTAGGACAAAATATTGGAACTTGTTTTACTTCTATGCTTGCTAGTATTGGTGGTAGTACGAATGCGAAACGTGTTGCGGCAGTTCATTTATACTTTAATTTAATTGGAACGATTTTATTTGTTATCTTTATTTATACTTATCAATACACAGTGGGCTTTGGATTTTGGAACCATGTCGTTGATATGGGCGGTATTGCGAACTTCCATTTAATCTTCAATGTTGTTTCTACAATCATTTTATTCCCATCAATTAAACTAATTGAAAAACTAACAATCGTTACGATTAAAGATAAAAAGACAGTTGACTCTGAAGAGGACGATGCTTTATTGGTTTTAAATGAATTAGATTCCAGAGTTGCGACTATCCCTAGAGTTGCTTTAACAAATGTTGAGAATGTTGTACAAAAGATGGGAGAATTTTCTTTAAAAAACTTTCGAAGAACTACTTCTTTATTAGATCAATATGATTCAAAAATTATGGAGAAGATTTCTAAACGAGAAGATACGATTGATAAGATGGAAGAAGTTGTTACGAAATACTTAGTTTCTTTTGAAAATCAGGATTTATCGGAAAAACAAAATCGAAAAGTTACGGCATTATTACGAATTGAAAGTGAATATGAAAAAGTAGGGGATTATGCTTATCGATTAAGTAAGACGATGGAAAATATTCGTGAGAATAATGTTACTTTTAGTAAGAGTGCTATTAATGAGTTACATACAATGTTTCAAATTACTGAAGATGCAATTTTAAAAACTATGGAGATTGTTACGAATCGTGATGCGAATTTATCGCTTGAGATTGCGGCATTAAGAGAGTTTGCAGATATTCGAAAAGAAGAATATAAAGGAATGCATATTCGAAGATTAAAGAAAGGTAATTGTAGTGTTGATAGTGGAATTACTTTTATTGAGATTTTAACTTGTTGTGATAGTATCTTTAATCATTGCTTTAATATTTGTATTGCGATGAATCAATATGATATTAATAAAAATATTGTTACTAGGCATGATTATCGTAAAGAGTTATATCAACAAAATCAAAAATATATTTATTCCAAATTAAAAGAATTTAAAAAAGCATATCGTTGATATGTTTTTTTATGTATTGACTCTCCAGTTAACTGGAATGATATTCTTGCTTTGAAAGGAGGCATTTATTCTTATGAAAGAACAAAGTACTGAAGAATTAGTTCAAATGATTGATGAATATATCAAGACAATGGAAGAAAAAGATATGAAACAAAAAGAACCAGAAAAGAAAGATGTTGTCTACAAAGTTAAGAAATTAGGGAAGTACCCATTGGCGAAATCTTAATTCTATGTTATAATAAGCCCAATTAATGGGGGTTATTATGTATCGTATAGGAGAATTTTCAAAACTTACTAATCTTTCTGTTCGTACATTACGTTTCTATGATGAACTTGGATTATTAATTCCGGAAGAAGTAGATATTTATAGTAATTATCGTTATTATGGAGATCATAATTTAGAAGAAGCAAAAAAGATACATTATTATAAAAGCGCAGGGTTTACTTTAGAGGAGATTCGAGATCATTGGAACGCATTTACGGATGATGATTTCTTATTGAAAAGAAGAGAATTAGAAGATCGTATTTCTCATTTAAAGAAACAGGTTCAATTGGTTGATTATCTAAGAGAACAAAATAGAGATTCTTTAGGCTCTGTCAAAGTAAAGAAAATAGAAAGAAAATATTAATAAATCACTTTATCATCTTAAATTCAAATATAGCAAGAAATTGCTATATTTTTTTGATATATTTTCTTTAAAATGATATAGTAATAATATAGGGTGATCGAATGAAAAAATTAAATATTGGATTATTTATTGATACATTTTATCCAATGATTGATGGTGTAGTAGTTGTCGTTGATAATTATGCAAAACGATTAACAAAATATGCAAATGTTTTTGTTTTTGCACCTATGATTCCTGGGAGTAAATTTGATGATTCGAAATTACCTTATCAGGTAATTCGTTGTAAGTCCGTAGATGTATCTTTTGTAGATTATTCTTTACCTTTACCGGACTTAGATCCAAAATTTAAAAAACAACTAGATTCTTGTTGCTTGGATCTTGTTCATATTCATTCACCAGCTACGATTGGTCGTATTGGAGTGAAGTATGCGAAACAACATCATATTCCTGTTGTAGCAACTCTTCATAGTCAATATCGACAAGATTTTTTAAGAACGACAAAATCCAAAATGATATCGAATCAATTAACGAAACATATTATTCATTTATTTGATCAATGTGATGAGTGTTGGACTTTAAATCAAGAAGTATCTCGGATCTTTGTGGAAGATTACGGATTAAGAAAGAAGCCTATTTTAATTAATAATGCGACGGATATGGAAACGGTAGATGCGGATTTAGCAAGAGAGAAAGTTTGCATGAGGCATCAGATTGATTCGGATTGTAAGATTTTATTATTTGTTGGTCGAATTAATAAATTAAAGAATATTGAATTAATTATTGATTCTTTACCTTATTTGGATTTTCCTTATAAGATGTTATTTATTGGATCTGGTCAAGATGAAGAATTTTTAAAAGATAAGATTTGGAAGAATAAATTAGAAGATCAAGTGATTCTTGTTGGTAGAGTTGCGGCTCGAGAAAGATTAGCGGAATATTATGCTGCGGCGGATTTATTCTTATTTCCATCTTTGTATGATGCGAATTCTTTGGTTCAAATTGAAGCTGCATCCCAACACACGCCTACGTTATTTGTTTATGGTTCGGCTACTGCTAGTAAGGTAACGGAAAATGTAGATGGGTTCTTTGTAGATAACGATGTTTCGGATTATTCAAATAAGATTCGAGAGATTTTCTTAGATAAAGATTTATATCAAAAAGTAAGTGAGGGATGTTATTCGAATCTATATATTCGTTGGGATGATGAGGTAAAACGAATTTATGATGCGTATTTACAATTAGTAGAAAGTAGGGAGAAGTAATGGGATTATTTAGTAAGAAAAGAAAAGATGCGGATTATATTCAGCCGAAAGATACGATACAGGCAATTGTTCCATTTATTATGAAAGGAAAATGTGTATCGGAAGTATCTAGTACGGTTGAATTTGATGTTACGAATTTAGTAAATTTTGTTGATGAGAAAAATCAAGAAGATTTAGGTTATAAAATGACTTATTTTCATGCCATTTTAGCTTGTTTTGCCAAAACACTATATAACAGACCGGCTTTGAATAATTTCGTTAAGGATAAACGTTTATATGCTCGTAAAAGAAAGATCTTTGCCTTTATTGCGAAAAACAAACTTAGTGATGAGGGAGAAGAGAGAATGGTTTCTGTTGATTTGGAATCAAAATGGAATGTCATGAACTTCAGTAAAAAAGTAGCCGTTGATGTTTTTGAAGCAAAACATGAGGGAGATAATAATATGGAGGGAGTATTAAAGTTCTTTACTTCTTTCCCAAATTGGTTATTAAATATTATTGTTTCTATTGTTTTATTTTTAGATCGTAAAGGAATTAATCCAAAAGCTTTAACGGAAGGGGATACGAATTACGCTACGATTCTATTTAGTAATTTAGGAAGTATTAAGACAAATTCTTGCTATCACCATTTAAATGAATATGGAACGAATTCTATTGTTATTACGATTGGAACAATTAAAGACGTTGGAAATCGTAAGATTGTTGATTTAACTTGTACGTTAGATGAGAGAATTGCGGATGGATTCTATTTTGCGAAAAGTATCCAACTTGCAGAATACATTGCGAAGAATCCGGAATTATTAATGGATGATTTTGATACTAGGGTAGAAATGAAAAAGTGATGAAAATCACTTTTTTTCATATTTCTTTTATTTTGTGATATACTTTAGTATGTAACCATTCAGTTACATTGCCCTATAGCACAAGAGACTGCTGGTACTTAGTATTTTATAAGTATATCGTTTTTATGTTATAGATTGTTATAATTATCTAGGTACATTGGACTGCTGTTACTTAGTATTTTATAAGTATATAGTCTCACTGTTATAAATTATTATTGCCCTATAGCCAAGTGGTAAGGCAGTGCGCTCTGACCGCATTACGCGTTAGTTCGAATCTAACTAGGGCAACCAATGTTGAGATTAGCCACATTGTGGCTTTTTTTAGGAGTGAAGATATGAATAAGAAGTTATTAAAGGCTTTTGTTCTAGCTTTAATGATTAGTATTACATTTACTTATCAGATCCATTATTTGGTATTACCAATTGATTTTATTCATTTTCGAAAAGTAAATAGTATTTTATCGTTTCTCATTTTTTATCTTACGTTTCATGTTTTTTATCATAAGGAGATTTCTCTTAGTAAGATAAAAAGATTCGGATGTGTAGTAATC
>JAFUFG010000039.1 GCA_017470045.1 Bacilli bacterium
AACATTTGACAAATCAAGGAACTTCTTATTATAATAGGGTAGATTTATGTCTGGAGGTGGAGTAGATGAAAAGAACATATCAACCAAACAATCGTAAGAAAGCTAAAACATTCGGCTTTTTCGCACGTAAAAAAACAAATATTTTAAATCGTCGTCGTCGTAAGGGACGCAAGAGTTTATGTAAATAAAAATACCGCTGCTAAAACAGTGGTTTTTTACTCTTTGAATATGATTTATAATTAGAGTAGGGTGATGATCTATGAGAAAATTATATATTGTAAAAAGAAAAGAAGATTTTGATGAGATCATTAAAAAAGGTGAAATAAAGAAAAATAGTAGTTTTATTATATATTATAGAAAGAACGACTTACCTTATGATCGATATGGAATCTCAGTAGGGAAGAAGTTAGGAAATGCCGTCTTCCGAAATACGTATAAGAGAAAAATACGATCAATCATCGATAATTACAAAAAAAACTATAATAATGGTGCAGATTATATTATAATATTAAGGAGAAGTGCTGTAGAAAAGACTTTCCAAGATATGGATCATGATTTCAATAAGTTAATGCACAGTATTAGGAAGGATAATTATCATGAATAGAAAAAGAATTTATAAGAAGTTCTTGATCGTTGCTTTGATGCTATTATTGACAACTGGATGTACCAAAACATTAACAGATGGTAATAAAAAAGCTGTAAAAAATGAAGTTACAGGTCAAAACTTAACAGAAAACATTCTTTGTCAACCAACAAACAAAGAAACAATCAAAACATATGAAAAATACAAAGTAAATATTGATAAACTACCAAAATGTGAAAATTTCAAAATAACAAGTGGTGGTTATGAAGGGTTATGGACAAGTATTTTTGTTAAACCATTAGCTTTCCTTCTTATATTATTAGGAAAGAACATTGGTAACTATGCAGTATCTCTTATCATTGTAAGTTTAGCAATTCGATTAATTGCATTCCCTGTAACAAAGAAAACGGCGTTACAATCAGAATTAATTAAGAAAGCTCAACCAGAAATCGATAAGATTCAACGCAAATACAAAGGAAAAGAAGACCAAGAGTCAATGATTAAACAAAATCAAGAAATGATGATGGTTTATAAGAAATACAATATTAATCGAATGGCAGGTTGTTTTTTTGCAATGCTTCAATTGCCATTATTCATAGCATTCTTCGAAGCAGTACAAAGAACACCAGCAATTTTCGAAGGAAAATTCTTAGGATTACAATTAGGAACAACACCAAGTGTTGGAATTGGTACAACAACATTCTATGCTTATGCAATATTAATGCTTTTAATTGCAGGAACTACTTTATATTCATTTAAAATGAATTCAACTGGTAACATGCAAGATCCAAGTATGAAAATGATGCCAATGATGATGACAATTATGATCGTTGTTACAGCAACCGTAATGCCATCAGCACTTGGAATATATTGGGTTACATCAAATGCGTTTACAATCGTTCAAAATATTTTAGTGAAGAGGAGTAAGGAAGCAAATGGAAAAGCATAATTATACTGGAAAAACAAAAGAAGAAGCAATATTAAATGCAACTGCAGATCTAAGAGAAGTAGAAAGCAATTTAATTATTAAAGAGGTTGGTAGTTCAAAAGGTGGTCTATTCAAGAGTTCAAAAGTAGAAATTGAAGTTATTGAAAAAAGAGAAGTAGTAAAATACATCAAAGAATACCTAATCAGCTTACTAAAACAATTAGGTTTCCAAGCTCAAGTAGAGTTAAAAAATAAAGAAGAAACACCATTATTCATGATTTATTCTGAAAATGATGGATTACTTATTGGTAAGAATGGAAAGAATTTAAAAGCAATTTCATTCTATACAGGATTACATATCAATAAAGAATTAGGAAGAAACTTCCGCTTTATGGTAGATGTAAACGATTACAATAAGAAAAGAGAAAAGAGATTAGAAAGTTTAGCTAAGAGAACAGCAAAAGAAGTAGCAAATACAAAGATTGAAGCAAAACTTGATCCAATGAACTCTTATGAAAGAAGAATCATTCATAATGCATTAACAAACTTCAAAAACGTTTATACAGAAAGCGAAGGAGAAGAACCACATCGTTATGTAGTAATCAAACCAAAAGAAGATTAATTCTTCTTTTTTTTATGATAAATATATGCTATAATACTTGACAATATTTTATGGGGGAAGTATATGTCAAAGAAAAAATATAAATCGATGACAGAAAATAGATTAAAAAATGATTTCTATTATGCTTTAGAAGATTATGAATGGTTTATTTATTATACCGAGAAGATGAATTATATTATTGCATATGCCTTTGATGATTTTGATAGAGTAGATATAATAAGTGATAAGATTATTCAAACACATTATGATTTTAAAAATGACAAAGAAGAAATAATTAACGTATTCAAAAGAAGTAAAAAATCTCAATATTTAGATGAATTTGTAATAAGGGAGGCTAATAATTATGGATACAGTAACTCAGAAATACAGAGATTTATTGAAAATATGTATGGAAAAGAAAATATCTCTAGATACAATACAACAAATAATAGCTTTGAGAGATATGAAGAATCCGGAACAAACTGTGGAAAGACTATTAAAAATAATAGATAGTGTAGATGAAAAACAATTAATAAAAGAAATTGAGAATATTTTACAAGAACAATATTAAGAAGATTAATTCTTCTTTTTTTTATGATAAATATATGCTATAATATGTGCAGGAAAAAGGAGGGATACCATGAATGATACGATTTGCGCAATTGCTACAAGTCAAGGAGTAGGGGCTATTGCAATTATCAGAGTTAGTGGTGAAGAATCTATTTCTATTGTAAATAAGATATTTAAAGGAAAAGATTTAGAAAAAGTAGATACTCATACAATTAATTATGGTCATATCATTAACGAAAATAACGAAGTAGTTGATGAAGTATTAGTATCTATTATGAAAGCACCTAGAACATTCACTGCCGAGGACACAGTAGAAATCAATACTCATGGTGGTATTGCTCCAACGAATAAAGTATTAGAATTACTATTAGAAAATGGATGCCGTTTAGCAGAACCAGGGGAATTTACAAAAAGAGCTTTCTTAAATGGAAGAATTGATTTACTAGAAGCAGAAGCAGTTATGGATATGATTAATGCTAAGACTGATGTACAAAGAAAGATGGCTGCTAATCAAATCGAAGGAAAGACATCTAATCTTATCAATGAATTAAGAAGTGATATGATACAAATTATTTCTAATATCAATGTAAATATTGATTATCCAGAATATGATGATGTGGATATCATTACAAATGATGTTTTAGTACCAAAAATCAATAATTTAAAAGAAAAGATTACAAAGATATTAAAAGAATCCGAAAATGGTAAGATGATAAAAGATGGTATTAAGACATCGATTATTGGTAGACCTAATGTAGGAAAGAGTTCTTTATTAAACAACTTACTTCAAGAAGATAAAGCAATAGTAACTGATATTGCTGGTACAACAAGAGATATCGTAGAAGGACAAATCCGTATTAATGGAATCATTTTAAATATGATCGATACAGCTGGTATTCGTGAAACAGAAGACAAAATAGAAGCAATCGGAGTAGAGAAGAGTTTAAAAATTATGGAAGAATCTGATCTAATCCTATTTATGTTAAATAACAATGAACCATTAACAGATGATATCAAAGAATTATTAGGTAAATTAGAAGACAAGAAATATTTAGTATTAATTAATAAGAATGACCTAGATTCGAAATTAAATCGAGAAGAATTACATATTGAAAAAGATAGAATCATTGATTTAAGCATTATTGAAAATAAAGGAATCGACGAATTAAAAGAAAGAATTGTTGAATTATTCAACATCGAAGAGATTGAAACAAAAGATCCAACATATCTAAGTAATACAAGAAGCATTAGTATTCTAAAGAATTGTTTAAAGAGAGTAGAAGATGTAGAAGAAGCATTAGAAAATGATATGCCAATTGATATGATTGAATTAGATATTAAAAATATCTGGGAAGAATTAGGAACCATTAATGGGTCTAGTTACGAAGAAGAATTACTAGACGAAATGTTCTCAAGATTCTGTCTAGGAAAATAAAAGAGGGTGTAACAATGTATGAAATTATAGTAGTAGGTGGAGGTCATGCTGGATGTGAAGCATCCCATGCTGCAGCAGTAAAAGGACATAAGACACTACTTGTAACAGGAAATATAAAAAATATTGCAGATATGCCATGTAATCCACATATTGGTGGAAGTGCCAAAGGAATTGTAGTACGTGAAATAGATGCATTAGGTGGAGTTATGGGTAAAATTGCAGATAAAACACACCTTCAAATTAAAATGTTAAATAGTGCTAAAGGTCCAGCTGTACAATCTCTAAGAGCACAAGGAGATAAAATTGCTTATCCTAAAGAAATGTTAAAAGAACTACAAAGCTTAGATAATTTAGAAATAAAAGAAGCGATGGTAGAAGATTTAATTGTAGAAGATGGAAAAGTAAAAGGAATTATCTTAGAAGATGGAGAAAAAATAGAGTCTCAAGCTGTTATTTTAACAACAGGAACCTATTTAAAAGCTGATATTTTAGTAGGAAATACCAGAACAAGACAAGGTCCTCATGGGGAAAAGCCATCCAATCATCTAAGTGATAAATTAAGAGAATATGGCTTTACGATTAAAAGATTAAAGACTGGTACTCCACAAAGAATTGATAGAAATAGTATTGATTTTAGTAAAACAAAGGTAGAACCAGGAGATGATAAGTACTTAACATTTAGTTTTGACTTAGAACCTCAATATAAAATAGAAGATCAAATCCCATGTCATTTAACTTATACAACAGCAGAAACACATAGAATTATTCGTGAAAACTTAAATAAATCAAGTATGTATGGAGCATTAGATGATATCGAAGGAATAGGTCCAAGATATTGTCCATCCATTGAAGATAAAGTAGTAAGATTCTCTGATAAAGAAAGACATCAATTATTTATCGAACCAGAAAGTAGATATTATGATGATATGTATTTACAAGGATTTTCTACATCTATGCCACCAGAAGTACAAGAGCAAATGGTACATTCCTTACCAGGATTTGAAAATGCGAAGATTTTAAAATATGGATATGCGATTGAATATGATGCAATTTATCCAACACAATTAAAGAATTCATTAGAAACAAAAGTATTAGAAAATCTATTTACTGCTGGTCAAATTAATGGAACAAGTGGTTATGAAGAAGCAGCTTGCCAAGGATTAATGGCAGGAATCAATGCTTCCCTTAAATTAGAAGGAAAAGAACCATTAGTATTAAAAAGAAATGAAGCTTATATTGGTGTATTAATAGATGACCTTATAACAAAAGGAATCCGTGATCCATACCGTTTACTTACATCTCGTGCAGAATTCAGACTACTATTACGTAGTGATAATGCTGACCAAAGATTAAGAAGATACGGATACGAAGTAGGATTAATCAATGATGAACAACTAGCACGTTTAGATAAAAAAGAAAGAGAAATCCAAGAATTATTAGAATGGACAAGAGAACAAAAATTAAAAGTAACAAAAGAAGTAGAAGAAGAGTTTAAGAAAAGAAACTACCAAGTACCGGCAGCAACTCTTACGTTTGAACAATTATTAAAAAGACCAGAAATTACAATTGATTTCTTAAGCGGCTTCCAAGAATTTCCATATGATGAAGAAATTCAAGAACAAGTAGAAATATATCTAAAATACGAAGGTTATATTGCTAAATCATATAAAGAAGCAGAAAAACTATTAAAATTAGAGAAAAAACAAATTCCTGCAGATATTGATTATGATAAAGTAAATAATATTGCTAGTGAAGGAAGACAAAAATTAAAAGAAGTAAGACCTACAACAATAGCTCAAGCAATTCGTATCAGTGGAGTAAATCCATCCGACATATCAATACTTTCTGTATATTTAAAAAGGGAGTATGGAAAAGATGAATAAAGAGTTATTTATAGAAGAATTAAAAAAAATAGGGATTACTCCAACCGTTGATCAATTAAATAAGTTAGAGAAATTCTACGAATTATTAATTGATTGGAATGAAAAGATTAATTTAACTAGAATTACTAGCAAAGAAGATGTCTATTTAAAACACTTTTATGATAGTTTAACAATTACGAAAGTGGTTGATTTATCAAAAGTAAATACTTTATGTGATATTGGTACTGGAGCAGGTTTTCCTGGAGTAGTATTAAAAATAATGTATCCAAATCTAAAGATTACATTAGTAGATGCTCTACAAAAAAGAGTAAATTACTTAAATGAGATTATAAAAGACTTAGAATTAGATAACATTGAAGCAATTCATGTTCGCGGAGAAGACTTAAAAGAAAAGTATGATATTGTTACATCTCGAGCTGTTGCTAATATTGAAAAACTAGTAACTTATACGATGCATCTAGTAGGAAAAGACGGAATAATGGTTGCTATGAAAGGAAATATTGAAGAAGAATTAACAAAAGAGGTACAACAAAAACTAGAAAAGAAGTATGTAATAAAAGAAATTAATAAGTTTTTATTACCAATCGAAGATAGTAATAGAAGTTTAGTAGTAATCCAAAATAAGAAGTAGAAATACTTCTTTTTTTTCTTTACATTTCTTTGTTAAGTTTCAGAATACTTTTTATTGATAGAATAAAAAAAATGTTCTATAATGATAATATAGGGTAACTAAAGAATGAAAGTAGGGGATCATATGAACGATAGCTCAAAAGATGAAGTTGTTTATTTATACTTAGATGACATCATACCAAATCGTTTTCAACCAAGAGAAGTATTTGACGAAAAAGCATTAAAAGAATTAGCTGTTTCTATTAGAGAACACGGTGTAATTCAACCAATTATTGTTAGAAGTGTAAATGGAAAATACGAAATTATTGCTGGTGAAAGAAGATATAAAGCAACTGCCTTAGCAGGATTAACAAAGATACCAGCAATTATTAGAGATTTAGACGATAAAGAAAGTTCAAAAGTAGCATTACTAGAGAACTTACAAAGAAAAAATCTAAGCCCTATTGAAGAAGCAAGAACTTTCCAAAAAATATTAGAAATTGACCAAATGACTCAAGAAGAATTAGCAAAAACAATGGGAAAGAGTCAATCTTCTGTTGCCAATAAATTAAGATTATTATCGCTTCCTGATGAAGTTCAAGATGCCTTATTAAAAGAACAAATCTCAGAACGTCATGCAAGATGCTTATTAAATATTCCAGATGTTGCAAAACAAAAGGAAATGTTAAAGAAAGTTATTAATAATAAAATGAGTGTTCGTCTTTTGGAAGAAGAAATTAAACAAATGTATCCAAAAGAAGAACCAGTGGTGGAAGAAGAGGATAATGATAGTGTTTCATTAGAAAATAACTTTGTAAATAATAACATTCTAATGCCTACAGCACAAGTATCATTACCAACGGATAATATTGGAAAAGTAAGAATCGCTCCTCCTCAAGAAGGACCAGTAGATGCCAGTGAAGGTGCTAAAGCTCCTGAATACATTAATTTTGGAGAAATTAATGATGAGGATGATGCAGACGATGCTGCTCCCACTCAACTTAATTTAGATAGTAATGTAGCTCCAGTAGATATTGCTCAAATGAAACAACAAGCTGCAGATCTACAATCACCATCCGCTTCTCAAAGTGGTGGACTAGATGCAATGCTTAACATTGGAGCAAATCCAAAAGGTGCAACAGTTGGGGGAAATGATTTTAAATACTTATCTCCAGCTGAAAAATTAATGAAAGAATCTGTTCAACCGGATCCAGAAATTCCATCAAACGACTACTTTAAACCAGATGAAACATTATCTGTTGACCCAGATGTTGAAAAAATACCAAGAAATATTCTTTCAGACTTAACGATTGATACAGCAGGATATACAGTAGATAAAGCAAAAGAACAAATCAAAGATTTGGTAGAAGATTTAAAGAACCATGGTATTAAAGTATCAAGCGATGAAATGGACTTTGATACAACGTATCAAGTAATCATAAAAATAGAAAAATAACGAAAAACTTAGATATGAAAAAAGTATCTAAGTTTTTTTAATCGAAGTACTAGAAATTTACCTAAAATCATTTAAAAAAATTTCTAGAAATGGTACAATATATTTTGAAAATGGAAAATGGGTGATTAGATGGGAAAGGTTATATCATTAGTAAATCAAAAAGGTGGAGTTGGAAAGACTACCACTAGTATCAATCTTTCTGCATCATTAGCAGTATTAGGGAAAAAAACACTATTAATAGATTTGGATCCTCAAGGAAATACAACTACTGGTGTAGGAATTAATAAAGGTGAAATTGAAAAAAGTGCGTATGATGTTTTAATTGGAGAATGCGAAATAGCGGATGCCATGATTAAAACAAAATACAAAAACTTATATGTACTACCAGCAACAATTAACTTAGCTGGATTAGACATTGAATTAATGGAGAAGAGTAGACAAGAAACAGGATTCTCAAAAGGAGAACAACTAAAGAAGCATATTGAAGAAGTAAAAGAGTCTTTTGATTATATCATTATTGATTGTCCACCATCTCTAGGAATTATTACAACCAATGCTCTAACTGCATCAAACTCTGTAATAATACCAGTACAATGTGAATTCTTTGCACTAGAAGGAATTACACAATTATTAAAGACAATTATGTTGGCTCAAAAGAATTTAAACCCAACATTAGATATTGAAGGAGTATTATTAACAATGCTTGATTCTAGAACAAATCTAGGATTTGAAGTAGTAGATGATATTCGTAAATTCTTTAAAGAAAAAGTATACAATACAATCATTCCAAGACTTGTTAAACTTACAGAAGCTCCATCACATGGAGAACCAATTATCGTATATGATCCAAAGAGCAGAGGTTCGGAAGCATATTTAAATTTAGCAAAGGAAGTGATTTCTAGAAATGGAAAATAATAACGAATCAACAACTAAGAGAAGAGCATTAGGTAGAGGACTAGAAGAATTATTCTACAATGAACCAATAAATTATGAAAAAGTAGAAGAAAAAATAATTAATGAAACTCCAAAAGAAGAAATTGTTAATGTTAAACTAGATGAGTTAAGAAGTAACCCTTATCAGCCTAGAAAAATCTTTGATGAAGAAGCATTACAAGAATTGGCATCTTCTATTAAAGAACATGGTGTATTCCAACCAATCATTGTTAAAAAGAGTATCAAAGGATATGAAATCATTGCTGGTGAACGAAGAGTAAAAGCTTCTCAAATGGCTGGTAAAACTGAAATTCCTGCAATTGTAAGAGAATTTGATGATACAGAAATGATGGAAATTGCC
>JAFUFG010000040.1 GCA_017470045.1 Bacilli bacterium
ATATAACCAGTATTCGGCTCGTCTGGAGGGATCAATATGAGTGATAAGAAAAAACTCGAAAGAGATCAAAAAGAAAAACAAATTTTAGAACAATTCGATGAGTACATTGAATTGTCAAAAAATCCTCCAAAAAAAGAGAAAAAGAACGAGCCAGAAGAAATAGAAATATTAGAAGATGAAAAAGGAAATGTAAAATTACAAGACTTAATTATTACAAAAAAAGATAAAGTAGAAAGAATTCAAAAAGAACCGGAAGACTTGATAGAGGAAGAACCAGAAGAAAAAATACAAGAATTTGAACCATCAGAATTAAAAGAACCAGAAATTAGTAAAACAATGTTTGATTTAGACCTAGAAGATTATCTAGAAAAAAACAAAATTGTAGAAGAGGCAGAAGATGTTGATGAAGATTTCTGGGAAGAAAAAATTAGATTAGACGAAGAAGAGCCAAAAAAGATTCATTTCTTAAAGCCTATTGCAGCTACATTCTCATTTTTAATGGTAGTAACACTATTAGTTGGAATTGTTTCAAAAACAAATATTGGAAGTTTAGCTATGAATGCCAGTAGTGAAGAAAATGAAGTAGAGATAGTAGAACACGATATTCATATTAAAAAACAAGCAGAGTGGATTGCCAAAAATAAAGCTAGTTTAAGAATAACAGTAGATAGTGAGATGGAATATGATTCCCGTGCAAGAGATATAGTAATCATGTTAGATACTTCAAATGGAATGAAAAATCAAATGAATCAAATCAAAAATGATTTAGTAGATTATATTGATTTTGTATTAGAGGAAAATGAAAATAGCCGAATTGCAATCATTTCTTATAATAACAAAGCAGTAGCAGAAGAGAGCTTTACAAATGATTCCAATAAGTTGAAATCAAAAATTAGAAATATAACTCTAGCAGAAGGAAGAAATTACAATGAAGCATTAAAACGACTAAATCAAATGCTAATAACGTACAGCGTAAAAGAAAGACCACTAAAAGTATTACTAATCAGTGGTGGAATTCCAGATGATGGAAATTATAGTATTTCAGGAACATATGCAATATTAAAAGATGAATATGAAAATATGGAAATTGAAGGAATTCAATATAACATGGGAGAAGAAGAATTAGAAGATTTAAAAAATGCTACGGACAGAGTATGGATTAGTAACTCTAATAGCTTTTCCAACATTTTAAAAGAAGCTAGTTTAGATCCAGAGAAAATAAAACTAGAAGTATCCGAAATAATATCAAATAACTTCCAAGTAAAATCGATAAATACAAGTTACGGAAGTACAAAAATGGATGGACAAAAGATTGTCTGGGATGTATCAAAAAATCGATTTGCAACAGGAAGCAAAGCAGAATTAGAAATAATTCTTGAATTGACAAAAGATAATTCCACAAAGATGGATGAATTTCAATTAAGTGAAAAGACCATATTTGAATCAGATGGTGGAGAAAAGAAAGAATTAGATATAACTCCAACATTAAAGAATTATTATGAAGTAAAATATATAGGAAATGGACCAACCGGATGTAAATTCGAAGTACCAAAAACACAAAAACATTATGTTTATGAAGTGGTAAAAGTAGAGGAAAAAGAACCAAGTTGTGAGGGATTCGATTTTAGAGGATGGACAATCTCTGGCGATGAGAAAAAATTAAACGATAAATTATTTATTATGCCAACTCATGATGTAGAAATAAGAGGAGTTTGGTCAACCTTTAAAATTACAAGTCAAATGAGATAGAAAAAGGAGGTAACTATGGAGAAGAAAACAATAAAACTAATTAGTATATGTTCTAGCGTAATTCTAGTATTCCTAGTTGCCTTTTTCGCATCTAGTCATGCAATAGAAGAGAATGATACGAAACATGCCTTAGAAGAGGAAGAACAAACGTTCCAAATTACTCTATCTTATGATGGAATCGATAAATATGGAGTAACATCTAGTAATACAGCAAAGGCAAGTCTAAAAAGTGAATATATTGAAGTAGAAGACACGTTAAAAGAAGGACTAGAATTTCAAGATGTTACAGTAGAAAAAGCTAAGGAAAAAGGAAATTCAGATAACCTATGTGAAGGATACCTAGTTCCACAATACCAATCAAATGGATTGTATTAAAATGGCGACAAATACTATAATGAATGAGTAACATACGATAAAAACACTAGAAAAATAACTTATATAGTAAAAGACTTAGAAGCAGGATGTATGTTAAATGTAAACGTTAAAGTAAAAACATCAAAAATTGATGCAGAAAGAGTAGATATTTTCCATTATGCAAAAGCAAAGGAAGGAAATATAACATCTTTTTCGAATAAGAATCATATTTATATTGGAAAAGAAGATTTACAAGAATATCAAGTAAAATACGAAGTTGAAGGAGAAATTCCGGAAAATGTCACAATTCCTGAAAAAGAATCCTATACAGCAAATCAAACAGTAGTCCTAGCAGAACGTATCAAAGTAAATGGATATAAATTTGTAGGATGGACAACCAATGATGCAGAAATAAGAAACAATGAATTTAAAATGCCAGAAGGTGACGTAATCTTAAAAGGTGTATTCCAAAAAGATGACGTAACTCCAAAATACAAAGTATCTTATAAAGTAGATGGAGAAGTACCAGATGGCTTTGAAGTACCAGCAACCAAAGAGTATTATGAAAAAGAAAAGATTCAAATTGATCAACTAGGCGTAGGAACAATAATTGGAGAATACAAATTCTCTGGATGGCAAACGAATGATACAGAATTAGTAGATGGATTTATAACAGTAAATAAAGATGTTGTAATTACAGGTTCATTTGAAAAACAGAAGTATACACTTACTTATGTTTTTGAGGATCATATAAAGCCAGATAACTGGGATTATATTCTTCCAGAAAAGGAACTTCATTATCCTGGAGATAAGATAGAATTAAAAGAGATGGCAAATACTGGTACCTATGAATTCTTAGGAGGGAATATGGAAAAAACATTTGAAATGCCTTCTCACGACATTACTGTAGTAGGAAGATGGCAAGAACCACAACAACGTTATGATTTAGCACTATCCGTAGAACCAACTTCACAAAAACAATTCCTAAAAGAAAATGATGAAGTAATCTATAAAATTGAAGTAAAAAATACAAAATACTTCCCAGTACAAGATGTTGTAATAAAAGAAGACAAAGGATTTGAAATAATTCCAAAAGAAGGATATGAAGTATCCTCCAAACATATTGCGACGATTCCGATAATTCAACCATATGAAAGTGTATATGTATATGCAAAGTATACAGTACCAAAAGAAGATAAAAATAGAATAACCAATAAGGTAGAACTATTATCTGCAAAAACAACAGACAAACGTTATACCGTAAACAAAGTAGTCGCAAAAACATCAAATCAAGTAGCATCAAAATTAACAATCTGTAATGATGTAAATAAGGATACAGTAGAGAGTAAATTTCAGTACCAAATAACTGGAATCAAAACAAAGTATTCTTCATGGGTAATCTTAAAGAACAAAGAATGTAAAACAATTTACTTAAATCCGGATGAATATAAGATAAAACAAATTCCAGTACAAGAATTTAAGCTAACAAAAGTATCTGGTGAAATAAAGAAAAATGAATCAACTTTTATTTGTGAAGAGAATAGAGACTATAAAGTAACTTTCTATAATACCTTACAAAAGAAAATCTATTATCATTCTAGTGGTACATTAAATAGACAAGTAAAAGGAGGTCAATCATGAAAATATTGGAACAATTAAAAAA
>JAFUFG010000041.1 GCA_017470045.1 Bacilli bacterium
ATTTAGAATATTGGGATTCCTTATCTTACTAGTTCCAGTAAGTCAATTGTTTGTACAAATCTTTAATCAATTATTGATTCGTTTTGTGCCAACAAGAGTTTTACCTAAGATTGATTATTCTAAAGGTATTCCAAAGGAATCTGCTACCATGGTAGTTATTCCTACTATTGTTGGTAATAGAGAAAAAATTAAGGATATGTTTGATACCCTTGAAACATTCTATATTATTAATAAATCAAATAATTTATATTTTACTTTATTAGGTGATGTTAAAGCTGCCAATACTGAAGTTTGTGACTTTGATGAAGATGTTGCAAAGTATGGGGAAGAGTATGCGAATAAGTTAAATGAAAAATATAAGAAGAAATTGTTCTATTTCATTTATCGTAAGAGATTATGGAATGAAAAAGAAAATCAATTTTTAGGTTATGAAAGAAAACGTGGAGCATTACTTCAATTTAATAAGATTCTATTAAAGAAGATGGATAAAGTTAATGAGAAGAAATACTTTAACGTTAATATGTTAAGTGATCATGATCTTGATATTAAATATGTTATTACACTTGATACGGATACAAGACTTGTATTAAATACTGTATTAAATCTTGTTGGTTGTATGTCTCATCCATTAAACAGACCAGTTCTAAATAAAGAAGGAACTAAGGTAATTGCTGGATATGGTTTAATGCAACCAAGAGTTAGTGTAGATATTGAAGCTACTAATAAGAGTTTATATAGTCAAATCTTTGCTGGTATTGGTGGATTTGATACATATTCTGCTGTTGTACCAGATGTTTATCAAGATTGTTTCAATGAAGGAAGTTTCGTTGGTAAAGGTATTTATGATCTAGAAGTATTTGATAAAGTACTTTCTAATACATTCCCAGATAATTTAATCCTTTCTCATGACTTGCTAGAAGGTAATTACATGAGATGTGGTTATGTATCTGATATTGAGTTAATTGATGATTTTCCTTCTAAGTTCTTAACTGATATTACTAGACATCATAGATGGGCTAGAGGAGATGTTCAAATTATTAATTGGTTATTTGGAAAAGTTCCAAATCGTGCAGAAAGAAAAGTAAAGAACCCAATTAATTTACTAGGAAAATATAAGATTTTAGATAATATTGTTCGTATGTTCCTAAATCCTACTTTATTATTAATCTTATTATTATCATTAGTATGTGGAGTTGTACATCCACTTTGGTGGTTTGCTTTTGTAGGACTTGAAATTGCTGTACCAATTATTTTCTACTTGAGAAGTAAGATGAATACAAAGAATAAAGATAATACAACAGTACGTTATAAAAACTTATTCTTTGGTGGTAAGAGTTTACTTGCTAGATGTTACATTGTATTCTGTAATATTCCATTTAATACGAAATTATATATGGATGCTTTCTTCCGTACAATGTATCGATTATTAGTAAGTCATAAGAATCTACTTAATTGGATTACTGCAGAAGAAGTTGAAAAGACCGTAAGAGGGGACTTAAAGAGTTATTTTAGAAACTTTGTTCCTAATATTATTACAGTAATATTATTAGTTATTTATGGAGTAATCTTTAAAAATTACTGGGCACTATTATTAGCAGCATTATTCATGACTGCTCCATTTGTTTTACATTTTGTTAGTCGTGATA
>JAFUFG010000042.1 GCA_017470045.1 Bacilli bacterium
AGTGTCCTAAATCAAGATCCGTTTCACATCCATCATAAGTAACAAAAACTTCCCCATGTTGAATTGGATTCATAGTACCAGGGTCCACATTAATATAAGGATCAAATTTCTGCATAAAGACCTTATATCCCCTAGATTTCAATAAAAGAGCAATACTAGAAGCAGTAATTCCCTTTCCTAAACCAGAAACTACTCCACCAGTAACAAATACATATTTTGCCATACATTCACCTCCAACAAACAAAAAAAACACCAGAGAGTTCAAATCTCTGGTGGCTCTCTTTCATTATAGTACAAAAAGAGAAAGAAGAAAAGACTAAAACTAGTCTTCTAATTCTAAAAATTCCGAATAACTATAAATCATATTTCCGGCTACACTAGAATCTATTCCAGTAGAATCACATTCAAAGATAGATAAACAGTTACCATAATTATCAAATAATAAATAACAATCTTTATTCTCATCTAATAACTCGAATTCTTTCTTTGTCCCAATAATAGGAACATTAAAACAGTTTTGATAGTTCTGGAAATAAAAACATGGTACATTTTTATGATTAACAGGAGCAATTGCTTTCTTACGTAAAAAGTCTTTAATAATAACGTAACCTCCGTTATTTTGTTCTGCATCTTTCTTAAGATGACGAATATAAGTAAAAGCAGCTAATGCCAAACATAATACTCCAAGAATAACAGAACCATAATAAGCAAGAAACATTTTACTAGAATCCACTTGTCCAGCAAATAAGAAAAAACATACACCAGATAAAGCAAGACAAAGCAAAATACTAAAACTAGTAAAACCAGATGAAGAATTCGTGTATTTTCCAATATTATTCGAGTTTAGTACAAAATATTGATCTTTCATAATCTACACTTCCTCTACTATAACAAGTATAGCATAAGTTTCTAAGAAAATACATATCGAACATTTATTTTATATGATATAATAAATCTACTGAGGTGAGATTATGAATAAACCACTAGCTTTGAAGTTAGCACCTACTTCTCTAAAAGAAGTAATTGGACAAACTCATTTAATTGGTAAAGATAAAATATTAACGAACTTAGTAAAAAATAAAAAGATCTTTTCTATGATTTTATATGGTAAACCAGGAATTGGAAAAACTTCCATAGCAAATGCTTTAGTAAAAGATCTAGATGTAAGATATCGATTTTTAAACGCAACCATTAATAATAAGAAAGACTTAGAAATTGTCATTGAAGAAGCAAAGATGTATGATGGTATTGTTCTAATCATGGATGAAATTCATAGACTAAATAAAGACAAACAAGATATTCTACTTCCACAATTAGAATCTGGTTTAATTACGTTAATTGGAATGACTACATCCAATCCATATCATGCCATTAATCCTGCTATCCGTAGTCGTTGTCAATTATTTGAACTACAACAATTAGAAACCGATGATATTATAAAAGGTCTTAAAAAGGCCATTAAACACCCAGATTTAGAAGGAATTAAAGTAGACAACAAAGTATTAGAGTTAATCGCAAAACTCTCTGGAAACGACCTAAGATATGCTTATAACTTATTAGAGATTTGTTATTATGCAACCGATGATAAAACAATCACCGAAGAAAAGGTGCGAAAGATTAATTCAAAACCAGTATTCTTCGCTGATAAAGATGGAGATGGACATTATGATGTCTTAAGTGGACTACAAAAATCCATTCGCGGAAGTGATGTCGATGCTGCCCTACACTACGCAGCAAGATTAGTAGCTCAAGAAGATTTAGAATCTTTATTTAGACGTTTATCCGTCATAGCTTATGAAGATATTGGATTAGCCAATCCTGCCATCGGTCCAAGATTAGATGCTGCAATCAATGCTGCAGAAAGAGTCGGATTACCAGAAGCAAGAATTCCAATTGGAACAATCGTTGCTGAAATGGCACTATCTCCAAAATCGAATACAGCACATGCAGCCTTTGATAAAGCTTTAGAAGATATCGAAGCAGGAAATGTTGGAACCATACCAGAACACATTAAAACCGATTCAACTACTTATAAATATCCTCATGATTATAAAGGTGCTTATGTAGTACAACAATATTTACCAGATCGATTAAAAAATAAAAAGTATTATGAACCAAAAGATATCGGAT
>JAFUFG010000043.1 GCA_017470045.1 Bacilli bacterium
ACTCCAGGACACGTAGACTTCACAATTGAAGTTTCAAGATCATTACGTGTACTTGATGGTTCTGTTGCATTACTTGATGCACAAGCTGGAGTTGAACCTCAAACTGAAACAGTTTGGAGACAAGCATCTGAATTCAAAGTTCCAAGAATTATTTTTGCAAATAAGATGGACAAGATGGGTGCTAATTTTGAATATACTTTAAAAACTATTACAGATCGTTTAGGAGTTAATTCTAAACCTATTGAATGGCCAAGTGGTGCTGAATCTGATTTCCGTGGTGTAATCGATTTAGTTACTATGAAGGCTTATGAATACGATGGAGAACAAGCTGAAAATGCTAAAGAAATCGATATTCCAGCTGATTTACAAGCAATCGCTGAGGAAAAGAGAGCAGAGTTAATTGATGCTGTTGCTGAATATGATGAAGAAACAATGATGACTTACCTTGATGGTGGGGAAGTTACTGTTGACATGATTAAAAAATCAATTCGTAACGGTGTTTTAGCTGCTGAATTCTTCCCAGTAATGTGTGGAACAGCTTTAGGAAACAAAGGTATCAAATTATTACTTGATGCTGTTATTGATTATTTACCAAGCCCAATTGATGTTGAATCAATTAAGGGAACTACTTTAGATGGTCAAGAAGCAGAAAGACATCCAAGTGATAGTGAACCATTTGCTGCATTAGCATTCAAAGTTATGACTGATCCATTCGTTGGTCGTTTAACTTTCTTCAGAGTTTATTCAGGACACTTAGCTAGTGGTTCTTATGTATTAAACTCAACTAAAGATTCTAAAGAAAGAATCGGACGTATTCTTCAAATGCATGCAAACAACCGTAAGGAAATCTCTGATGTTTATACTGGAGATATTGCTGCTGCAGTTGGATTTAAGAATACTACTACTGGAGATACTTTTTGTGATGAAAAGAAACCAATCATCCTTGAAAGTTTAGTAGTTCCAGAACCAGTTATTCAATTAGCTGTTGAACCAAAATCAAAAGCTGACCAAGATAAAATGGCTTTAGCTTTACAAAAACTTGCTGAAGAAGATCCAACATTCAAAGTTCATACAGATCATGAAACAGGTCAAACTGTTATCGCTGGTATGGGTGAATTACACCTAGATGTATTAGTAGATCGTATGAAGAGAGAATTCAATGTTGAAGCTAACGTTGGAGCTCCACAAGTTGCTTACCGTGAAACAATTAAAGCTGCTGCTGATTGTGAAGGTAAATATATTAAACAATCTGGTGGTCGTGGACAATATGGACACGTTTGGGTTAAATTCGAGCCAAATCCTGATAAGGGATATGAATTCGTTGATCAAATCGTTGGTGGTGTTGTTCCTCGTGAATATATTCCAGTTGTTGATAAGGGATTACAAGAAGCATTACAAACAGGTGTACTTGCAGGATACCCTATGATCGATGTTAAGTGTACATTATTTGATGGTTCATATCATGATGTAGACTCTAACGAAATGGCATTCAAGATTGCTGCTAGCTTTGCTTTAAAAGAAGCTAAGAATAAATGTCAACCAGTATTACTTGAGCCAATTATGAAAGTTGATGTTACTACTCCAGAAGAATACTTCGGTAACGTTATGGGTGATTTAACATCAAGACGTGGTAGACCATTAGGTCAAGAAGCACAAGGTAACGCTGTTAAACTTAGTGCAATGGTTCCACTTTCAGAAATGTTTGGATACGCTACTAACTTACGTTCAAATACACAAGGTAGAGCTACATTCATTATGCAATTTGACCATTATGAAGAAGTTCCAAAGAACATTGCTGAAGACATTATTAAAAAGAGTGGAAATTAATCAATAATGTATCAAAATAGTTGAAAATCTTTCAATTATTAGATAAAATATATGTTGTAATAACAAATAGGGAGGAAATTTAATTATGGCAAAAGAAAAATTTGATCGTTCAAAACCACATGTTAACATTGGTACAATTGGACACGTAGATCATGGTAAAACTACTTTAACTGCTGCTATTACTAAATGTTTAGCTGGTAAAAACGGTAACCAAGCTGTTGATTTTGCTAACATCGATAAAGCACCAGAAGAAAGAGAACGTGGTATTACTATCAATACTGCTCACGTTGAATACAGTACTGATAATAGACATTATGCACACGTAGACTGCCCAGGACATGCTGACTATGTTAAAAACATGATTACTGGAGCTGCTCAAATGGATGGAGCAATCTTAGTTATTGCTGCTACAGACGGACCTATGGCACAAACTCGTGAACATATCTTACTTGCTCGTCAAGTTGGAGTACCTAAAATGGTAGTATTCATGAACAAATGTGATATGGTTGATGATGAAGAATTATTAGAATTAGTAGAAATGGATATTCGTGAATTATTAAATGAATATGGTTTCGAAGGAGATGACACTCCAATTATCCGTGGTTCTGCTTTAAAAGCACTTGAAGGAGATCCAGCTTGGGTTGGTAAAATCGATGAATTAATGGAAGCTGTTGATACATGGATTCCAACTCCAGAAAGAGATAATGACAAACCTTTCTTAATGAGTATCGAAGAAGTATTCACAATCACTGGTCGTGGTACAGTTGTTACTGGACGTGTTGAACGTGGACAATTAAAACTTAACGATGAAGTTGAAATCGTTGGTATTAAAGAAACTAAGAAAACAGTTGTTACAGGAATTGAAATGTTCCGTAAACAATTAGACTATGCTGAAGCTGGAGACAATGCTGGAGTATTATTACGTGGTATTTCTCGTGAAGAAGTTGAACGTGGACAAGTTCTTGCTAAACCAGGAAGTGTTACACCTCATCATAAATTCAAAGCTGCAGTTTATGTATTAAGCAAAGAAGAAGGTGGACGTCATACACCATTCTTCACAAATTATCGTCCTCAATTCTATTTCAGAACTACAGACGTAACTGGTGTAATTACTTTACCAGAAGGTGTAGAAATGGTTATGCCAGGTGATAACGTTAACATTGATGTTGAATTAATTCACTCAATCGCACTTGAACAAGGAACTAAATTCTCTATCCGTGAAGGTGGAAGAACTGTTGGTGCTGGTAACGTTACTGAAATCGTTGAATAATGATTTAAAATCAGACTTCGGTCTGATTTTTTTGTACAAAAAAAGTCAGGTTATTCCTGACTCTTTTTATTTTTATTTTTTACAAAGCTCTTATATAGGTTATAAGAGAAATTATTTAATACAATATCGAATTCTCCAATATATTCGGATACGGTTGTATTAAATCCTAATTTTGTTTCATTTAGATGTTTGTATGGGTGATCTTTTTCAAATTCTCCTGCAATTCCTTCTAAATTTAAATACTTTAAATTCTCTTCTGTGTAATCCTCTATCATTTTCCATTTGATAACGTAGTCAGAATTTAAGTTTTTAAATTTTGGATGTGTTCCTTCAGCGATGATATATGCAGCATTATCGAATTTGATTACTAATGCAGATCCAATTACTAATCCATTCGGATATTTCTTTAATAATTCTGTTGCATGTACTAATGATGTTTTATAGGTATCTAATAGTTTATCGGATTCCATCTTCTTGTTTAATGCGTTCTCTTTTTGTTTGTGATCTAGAGAATAATCTTGAATCATGCCTGCTAGAACATTGTTTGTCTCTAGTTCTTTTTCATATGCTCGTCTACTATTAACTGTATAGGTTTCTGTATTTATCTTTGCATAATATACTTCTGCGGATTCTCCATATATATTTAATAAATTTTTATAATAATCTTTTGTTTTTCTGCGTTCTTTTTTTACAAATTCAAAGAATTTATCAATATTATTTGTATTATCTCTGTATGCTTCTACTCCAAAGTTTGTTGCTCTACGAATTTTATTTCTAGTTCTTTTATCGCATTTTTGGAATAGCGCTTGAGGTTTATCTCCTAATAATACTAGAGCTTCCCATCTTGGTTTTTCTCCCTCAAAGAATTTGTTCTTTCCTTTGTAGTTAAATCCAACTTCTTTTAGATTCTCAATAATCTTATTTCCTTGATTATTGAAGTTCATCATATTTCCTTGAGAATCTCTTATTGTTAATGGGATATATGGATCCATTCGAAGTAACATGAAACCTTGTTTTCCAAGAACTTGTTTAATTTTTTTCATTACTTCTTCTAGGTCTTCTAGATTTTCATAATTATATAAAATACCTCTAGGAGCATAAGCAATCTTATTACTCATAAATACTTGTTTATAAAGAAGTAAGGTTGCTCCTATTAATTTATTGGTGTCGCTTACAATACCTAAATAGTGGATGTTGTATCCGTACTTAGTCATTAAAGTTCCATATTCACTAGTTTGATAGTAGTTTCTATAACGATGACTATGTGCGAACTTATCGAATTGTTCTGAAGTTAGAGTTACTACTTTCATTTCCAACACCTCTCTATTTCTATCTAATTATAGCATATTTAACAGTTTCTTTACAATATAACAAGTGGTTAAAATCCATACTTTATAGTATAATTATTATGGTGATAGAAATGTTTGAAAATAATAAAATATTTATCTTAGGTTTAGCTCGTAGTGGTTACCAAGCTGCGAAGTATTTAATTGCTCGTGGAAATGAGGTAATCTTAAATGATGGAAAAGAAGAAGATAAGCTAGATCAAGAACAAATTAAAGAATTAAGGTCTCTTGGTGTTCAATTATACTTTGGGTCTCATCCTGATGATTTATTAGATGATTCATTTGATTATTTAATTAAGAATCCTGGTGTACCTATTGATCATAAATATGTACTTAAGGCTAGAGAACTTGGAATTGAAGTAATCAATGAAGTAGAAATGGCTTTCCGTTTATTACCAGAAGGTGTTAAATTAATTGGAATAACTGGTACAAATGGAAAAACTACAACTACTACGTTAACTTATAATATTATGAAGGAAGCTTATGGGGATAAAGTTTTCTTAGCTGGTAATATTGGTTATCCATTATGTAGTATCTTACCAAATGTTAAGAGTGGGGATATTATTGTTATGGAGGTATCTTGTCAACAATTAGAAAATCTTACTAAGTTTAGACCTGACGTTGCAGTTATGACTAATTTAAGTCCTGCTCATATTGATTTTTTAAAGAGTTTTGAAAATTATAAGAGAGTAAAAGCAAAATTATTCCAAAATCAAACGAAAGATGATATTGCGATTCTTAATATCGACAATGACGATGTTATGAATGAAACTAAGAATATTTTGTCTACTACGAAATATTTCTCTAGTAAAAAAGAGATTAATGGCTGTTATGTAAAAGATAATGCAATTTACTATTATGGAGATAAAGTTATTTCACGTGATCAAATCTTTATTGCAGGAATGCATAATGTAGAAAACTGTATGGCTGCTATTATGGTAGTAAAAGAGTTCGGAGTATCTAATGATATTATTTGTAAGGTAATTTCGGAATTTCGTGGTGTTGAACATAGATTAGAGTACGTAGATACTGTTAATGGAGTACGTTTCTATAATGATACAGAAGCTACGAATATTAAATGTACTCAAATTGCTTTAAGTAGTTTTGAACAACCAATCACAATCTTCTTAGGAGGATTAGAACGTGGACAGGATTTCCATGAGTTAACTCCATATATGAAGAATGTTTCCAATATCATTGCGATTGGACAATGTCGTGATCGTGTAGCGGAATTTGGTAAGGAATTAGGCATTCCTACTTATGTTTACGAACATTTAAGCGACGGATTTTCAAAAAGTGTTGAAGTTACAAAATCCGATGGTATAATATTATTGAGTCCCGCCTCTGCTTCGTGGGATCAGTATAAAGAATGCGAAATAAGAGGAGCAGAATTCAAGAAGAAAGTAGAGGAATTGAAGAATGAAAATTAAAGATGTCAGAGCAAGAGAAATATTAGATTCTAGAGGTAATCCTACTGTTGAAGTTGATGTTATCCTTGAAAATGGAGTAAGAGGTCGTGCTGCAGTACCTAGTGGAGCTAGTACTGGAGAAAGAGAAGCTCTTGAACTTCGTGATGGTGATAAATCAAGATTTATGGGTAAAGGTACTTTAAAGGCTGTTGAAAATGTTAATGGACCTTTAAGAGACTTAGTAATCGGAATGGATGCTGCTGATCAAAAAGCATTAGATTATGCAATGATCGAATTAGATGGTACTGAAACAAAATCTAAATTTGGTGCTAATGCTATCCTTGGAATTAGTATGGCTGCATTACGTGCAAGTGCTATTAATGAAGGAAAAGAATTATATGAATATGTTGGAAATGGTAAGACTTTACCAGTACCAATGATGAATATTATTAATGGTGGAGCTCATGCTGATAATAAACTTGATTTCCAAGAGTTTATGATTATTCCACAAAGAGATACAATTCATGAAAGAGTAAGAGTTGGTGCTGAAGTATTCCACAACTTAAAGAAAGTTTTAAATGAAAAGAAATTAGCTACTGGTGTAGGTGATGAAGGAGGATTTGCTCCAGATTTACAATCTAACTCAGAAGGTTTCGAATTAATTATGGAAGCTATTAAGAAAGCTGGATATGAACCAGGAAAAGATGTTTGTATGGCTATCGATGTAGCTGCTTCAGAATTCTATAGTGACGGTAAATACAACTTAGTTGGTGAAGGAAGAAGTTTAACTACAGATGAATTAATCGATTTCTATGAAGAATTAGTTAATAAATATCCAATTATTTCTATTGAAGATCCTGTTGATGAAAATGACTGGGAAGGATTTAGAAAGATTACAGAAAGATTAGGAGATCGAATTCAATTAGTTGGAGACGATTTATTCGTTACAAATAAGAAATGTTTACAAATGGGTATTGATAATCATGCTGGTAATGCTATTTTATTAAAGGTTAACCAAATTGGTACAATTACTGAAACATTAGAAACTATTGAATTAGCTCGTTCTAATGGATATAAAACAGTAATTTCACACAGAAGTGGTGAAACAGAAGATACTACTATTGCTGATTTAGCAGTAGGACTTGATTTAGGACAAATTAAGACTGGTTCTATGTCTAGAACAGATCGTATTTGTAAATACAATCAATTAATGAGAATTGAAGAAGAACTATCTAGATAGTTCTTTTTTCTTGACGGAATATGGAATTTATTCTATAATATGGGAGAAATCTATATGAAAGACCAACACTTTATGGGCTCTTATAACAGTGATTTAGGGATAGTGTGAACCTAATTATAATCCAATAAAGTTCCTACCTTTCATGGAGGAGTTATTACTCTCGGTGAAGAGCCGTTATCAAAAGAAAGATAAAGTAAGGATGGTACCGTGCATTTTGCACTCCTTTGGTACCATTCTTTTTTTATTGTTGGAGGTGTTATTAATGAGATTGAGTAATAGTTATTTTTTAACATTAAAAGAAGATGTTAAAGGTGAAGAGTGTACTAGTGCTAACCTTTTAGTTCGTGCTGGTATGATTAAGAAGATAGGTAGTGGTATTTATACTTTTTTACCTATGGGATTAAAAGTTTTAAGAAAAATTGAAAATATCGTACGAGAAGAGATGAATCGAATTGATTCACAAGAATTATTAATGCCTTCATTACTACCGGAAGATATCTATGTATCTAGTGGAAGAAGAGATGTATTTGGACATGATATGTTTTCTTTAAAAGATCGATTCGAGAGAGATTATGTATTAGGACCAACTCATGAGGAATTATTTGTTGATGCAGCTAGAGAGGTTATTAAGTCTTATAAAGATATGCCTATTAGTTTATATCAAATGGCGGATAAATTTCGTGATGAGCCTAGAAGTCGTTATGGTTTAATTCGTACTCGTGAATTTATTATGAAGGATGCTTATACTTTTGATAAAGATTTAGAAGGATTAGATGTTGCTTATCATAAGATGTTTGAAGCATATAAGAGAATATTTGATTGTATTGGAATTGATTATCGAATTGTGAAAGCTTCTACTGGAGCAATGGGTGGTTTATTATCTGAAGAGTTTCAAGCAGTTACAGATATTGGAGAAGATATCTTAGTATTATGTGATCATTGTGGATTATCTACGAATATTGAGATTTGTGAATGTAAGAGTTATGAAAAAGTAGAGGAAGAAGAAAAAGAATATTCTATGATTTCTACTCCTAATATGAGAGGAATCGATGAGATTGTAGAAAATATTGGAGTAGATATTAAACGTACTGTTAAAACTCTAATTTATAAGAGTGGAGAAGACTTTTATGCAGTACTTGTTCGAGGAGACAGAGATGTTAATGAATTGAAGCTTGCGAATGCTTTAGGAGTATCTTCTATTGAGCTTGCTTCTATTGAAGAAGATGAGCGTATTACTGGTGCGAATGTTGGTTTTGCTGGACCTATCGGTTTAACAATACCTGTTATTGTTGATTTAGAAGTATCTGGTATGAAGAACTTTATGGTTGGAGCGAATAAGACGGATTATCATTATGAAAATGTTAATTTAAAGGATTTTGATGCGTATTTAACTGCTGATATACGAAATGTTTGTGAATCTGATAAATGTCCTGTATGTGGCGAAAAACTTACGTTTAAACACGGAATTGAAGTTGGAAATACATTTAAACTTGGTACAAAGTATTGTGAGAGTATGGGACTTCAATATAGTGATGCGAATAATGAATTAAAATATCCTTATATGGGTTGTTATGGAATTGGTATTGCTAGATGTTTCGCTGCTGTTATTGAACAAAATCATGATGAGAATGGAATTATCTTCCCTAAGAGTATTTCCCCATTTGATCTTCATTTAGTGGTTGTTAATAATAAAGATGAAGATCAAAAACGAATTGCAGATTCTTTGTATCAAGATTTACTTGATAAGGGTTATGATGTTTTATATGATGATCGTAATGCGAGAGCTGGGGTCAAATTTGGGGATGCGGATTTAATTGGAATACCGGTTCGTATTACTGTTGGTAGAGATGCGAATGAAGGTAAAGTCGAATTAAAGGAACGTATGTCTAATGAGAGTAAAGTTGTTTTAATTTCTGATTTATTTGAATTCATTAAGAAATAGAAATGATATACTTGTGGTATAAGGAGGAGTTTATGAAATTGAAATATTATAATTCTGATAGTTTTGATAAGAATGAAAAAAAGTATGAAGTAAAGAAAAAAAGAAATACTGGGAAAATATTACTTATAAGTGCATCTTTAGTTACTACAATCTTTATGACTGGTATTGTTGGAAACTCTATTAGTAATGCTCGTAAACCTAGTATTGCGGATTATATTGAGAAGAATCGTAATAATTCTTCGTATAATGTAAATCAGAATAGTACTACAAATTCTACTAGTTCTAATACTACTCAAAGTACTCCTAAGACTACCACTACTTCATCTAAAGTAAAATATACGGATCAATACGATTCTACTAGTATGTCTATGAATAACTATGATTATATGGCATATCAAAATTACTTAGATTCTTTTGATACGGATTTTGTGTATTCGGATTTATATGAAATTCCGAAGGCTTTAGAAATGGAGAAAAACTATCAAATCCCTATTAAGGATGTTACTCCTATTGAATTAAAGAATGGTAAGTTTGATGCCAATATTATGCTTAGTGTTATTAAGAAGAATAATAAGGAATATTTAGCGGATAAAACTACTACTTCTTTTCGTAAAGCATCTTATAAAGAGATGGATGATCAGACTGTATTGGATATTTGTAAGGTTATTGCGGATACTTTAAATGATCAAATAGAGAAGTATGATTTTATTGATGTTAATGAATTAAGAAAGGTAGTTGGAGATCTAAAGATGTTTACAGCTCCTTCTTCTAGTAATGCATTTGTTAATGACGATAACGTATTTATGATTTCAAAAAATATGATTAAATTAGCAAGTGTTATGTATAAAGAGAATAATGTAGAAAAAGATACTATTGTTCATGAATCTATGCATTTACTTCAAAAGACTGTTGGCGATAAAGAAAAGAAGTATCTTCAAGTTGGTCAAAGTAAAAAATGGAAAGATTTAGAGGTAAACTCTTTGGAGTGGAAGTTCTTATATGAAGGGGATGCAGAAAAGATGATGAGTCTTTATACTGGAGAACCTCCATTTACTTATAAAAATTATATTTCTTATACAGAAAGTATTACTAGTGCGATTATTTTAAGAGATGATGTACATTCTACTACAATCTTTGAAGCTGCATTGGATAAGACTCCTAATCGTTTATATAATCTTTATGGAGTTTCTAATGAAAAGGAAAAGATTGAATTTATTAAGTTATTATATACGACAGATGTATTACAAAGTGCTAGAGAAGATTTCTACCAAAAATACGATCCTATTTATGGAAAACATGCGAATGATGCAGAATTAATTGATTTCCAATTACAATTAAAATCTGAAATTTGTGAAGAGGTATCTAAGAAGTTTTATGAGACATTGTCTACTAAGATTCATGATTCTAATATGACAAAAGATGATATTTTTTATACGATTCGTGTATTTGAGGCAGATATGAATAATCATCTAGAGATGGAAAAAGATAGTAAACTTACTCGTAATTATCCTTTTATGGTTAATTATGTTAAAGTACAAAATGAATTCTTTAGTCATTTAGCTTCTAGTAATAATATGACTTTTGATCAATTAGTAAATGATTTTAATAATTATGAATTAGCTATTAATAAAGAGCAAACGTTGAAGTCTTTTGATCATGATACAAGAGATTATTATGCGTCTAAGTATGATCAATGTGTTAATTATTCTAATAAAAATATTCGTAAAATGTATGAATCTGTGGATAAAAGTAAGGTAAAATAGTCAAATTTTACCTTTTTTTTGTCAAGTTTTTTAATTTTTGTTTATTCCTTTTTGAAATGTGGTATTCTTAGGGTAGGAGAATAATAGTAGAGGAGGGATACAAGTGAAGCAAGATCTAATTGGTATCAGCGAAGGTAAGATTGATCAATTAATCCTAGATTCCTATGATTACATTGAACGATTAAATACAATACTAAATAATATTTCCACTGAAATCAATAATACTTCGAATTGTTTGGAATGCGAAGCTGTTAATGAGTTAAAGAGAAAATATGAAGAGCAAAAAGCTTATTTTAGTATTTTTTCGAGTCGTTTGGTATCTTATACAGAGAAGTTATTAGATGTTAAGAATAAGTCCTTAATGAAATCTTCTGAAATTGCTACTCAAGTTCTCAAAGACTCTAAAAATATCGATATTGTTCTACCGAAAAAATAAGCTATTAAGCTACCATAGGAGGTTTATTTATGAATGGTGAAATAGGAATTGATGAATTAGATTTCGGATATAGTAGAATGGGTACCCAAAAATATATGGATGATCTAAATACTCAAGCAATTACAGAAACTTGTCGTTTACTTCGTGATATTAATGGTATCAAGACTGCTATTCAAGCAGGATGGCAAGGACAATCAGAGGAAAATTTCGTTAAAAACTTTGAAAAGGCTATTGGAGAAACAGAAGAATCAATTAAAGGTTTAAGAGAAATCTTAGATGGTGAATTTGCTTCTATCGAAGATGCAGTAGCTAATCAAGATAATGAAATGGTTCCATTAGATTAATTTAGGAGGTATATACAATGGGAATGATATCAAGAGAATTCCATAATATAGGATGGAATATCGGTTCTGAAATTAAAAACGCAACAGATAATATTTCTGATATGTGGAGAAGAGTAACTGGTGGAGTTAAAGCTACATGGAATAGTATTATGAATTACGATGTAGTAGGTATTAACTATGCAAAAGTACCAGATATGCAAAGAGCTATTGATGAATATGTAAAAGCTTTATCTACTCACTTAGAAGAAGTTAAAAGAGATGCTGATAATGCTAAAGCTATGAAAGGTGAATATGCTGAAGCAATTAAAGAATTCATTAACGCAGTTTGTGATTCTTGTGATGCTGTTATCTCATATTTAAATAAATTCAGAGATAAATTAGCTACTGGATATGCTGAAAGTGGTTATAGTGAAGACGAAACTGTTTTGGGTTCTTACAAAGCAAAAGATACCAACTTGGCTTCTGACATTAACGATCAAGCTGGAGACTTAAGAAAGAATCATGAAAGATATGGTGCCGGTGGCGGAGGCCAATAATCTTCTGATTTAGAAAGGGATTGATACTATGCTTCAAAATTTGTATCGAGAAAGAAATCAATATCGTACTCTTCGTGCAAACTTAGGTGCTATTTTAAGTAATCTAAAGTCAGGAAAGGGAAGTATTGACGATTGTAATAAAATTACCTCTTATTATATGGTTGATGATAATTGGCCAGATAATGGGACATTTAAATCTACTTCCGATGAAATAAGCGGAATTATAAATAAGATTGAAGCTGAAATAATCCCATGGCTTGACCAAAAGGTCAGACAAACAGATCGTACGATAGGGGATTTAGAGTTGGCTGAGTCTATGAAGGAGTGATGATATGGCTTTTATTAATTCCGATATTGATAAATTACGTGAATGTGGAAATCATATTATTCAATATTCAAACGACTACTTAGAGGTTATGAATGAATTGATGAAGAAAATGGAAAATGTTTCAAACAATAATGTTTGGCATGGAGAAAGCGCTAATAAGTTTATAGAAAATATTAAGAAAGATAAAGTTCAATATACTGCAATGGGCAATTCGTTAAAGAGTTTTGGTCAAACGATTGTTAATTTTTCAAATGATTTATCTGGGGTGAAATAATGAAAAAGATTCATTTTGATTATCCTGGGTTGCAGAATAATATTTATCCATCTCTTAATAGTGCTATTAATAATTTAAGAAATGCTTCTAATACTTTGTCAAGTATGGGAATTCCTTCTGGATGTCCTTATGCAGGATATCTTAGAAATTCTGGTGCAAAAGTTTCTAACTGTGTAAATCGTTTGAATAGTGTTTTATCTGACTCAAATGACACTAATAGTAAGTTAAATACTGTTGTTGATAACTTTACTATTAATCTATCGAAGATTCCAATTACGAAAATTAGTAAATAAAAAGAATTAGGTTTTATCCTAATTCTTTTTTTTTATAATAATATTAAGCTTGTTCCATTTCTAATATCGGTATTAAATATTAGATCATTTGGATTGTATTTATGATTTGTGTCTCTATTGTATAAAGAAGTATTATTTGTACCGATAAAGCAATCTTCACTCATTTCTTGTATTGTTTTATTAAGTAATGTAATGATGTTTCCTACACGCCTATTAATAGGAATATATAGGTCATAGCTTGCCTCTATTGTTGGAACAATGATTTCAACCAGAATCTTATTTTTCATCTGCTTCATCCCTTTCTTTTACTACTTTCTTGATTGGTGTTACAACTTCATTATCAATTGTAAATGCCATATCAGGGAAGCTTGCATTTGCAAGTTCTGGGTCCATTCCATTTACTTTAAATAGAATTTGTCTTCCAATTCCTTCTCCTACCCATATTCCACTTTGGTTTGATACCGTAGATCGATAGATTGGATCTAATTGAAATTGTTTATAGGATTCGTATTCATCAGCAATAATTAGGAATGTATTTTTTGAATTTTTAACTTTTTCAAAGAATTGTTGGAATAATACAGGTTCTTTTGTAATCGATTCTTTTAGTTTTGAAATACCGTTGATAAAGTATACGATTTGTCCAGTTTGTTGTTCTCCTTTATCAATTTCTGGAAGTAATGCTTTAATTACTCCTTCGAACTTATCAATATAACAGTCTACTGGTATTTTTGATATATCAAATTTTTTCATTAAATCTATTGTTCTTATCTTTGTATTAGGTATTGTCTTGATGATTGTAAATAAGGAATAGAAGAATGGTATTGTTTGATCGATGTCATTGTATACCATTGCATTTACTTTATTCTTTGTGAAGTTAAAGCAATGTGGTTCTTTGGAATTAACATCTACACCAACTGGTACTTCAGATAATCCTTGTAAACTTGGAATGATATGTTCTACGGATACTACTTCTGGTAATACTGGTATTCTTTTTGCATGTGTTTTAATCATTGATTTTAACTTATCATTTGTATTTTTGATTAGTTGTCCTATATTTTCTAATTTATCAATATAAGCTGTTTGGAACTCAAATTTTATATCTCCTATACCAGATACACCTCTTCCAGAAAGTTTTGCTGGTAATACTTTTTTATCACAGTTTAGGATACTTCTATAATCCGAATCATTTGGCATTTGTAAGCATAATTTGTTTTGGAAGTATTCTGCTAATCTAGAACGGAAACTATTTGCAGCTCCTGTTGTAATTGTGAATGTTACACCATATTTTGAACTTTCACGGAATAATGAAGTAGTAAGATCAGCTATTTTTGATAGAGATTCGTTAAATGCTTCATTGTTATTAATAATAATGTGAATTAATGGTAATTTTTGTTTACTTAGTTTCAAGTAGTCTACATAGTTACCATTGTATTCTACAAATAATTCTTTTCTTCGATCAATCTCTTTATCTACCATGATTAGTAAGTTTATAATCTTTTCTTCGTCATAGATGGTACATACATCACCAACTTGTGGAGATTGACTAAATGATTTTAATGTTTCAGCACCAAAGTCTAAAATGTACACATTAATATCTTCTGGTGTATGGTTTGTAATAATAGAGTAGATCATTGTTTGTAATAGATTTTCTTTACCACTATTTGCCATACCATATATTAATGTATTATTTTCTGTAATATTAAGAGTTAATAATCCTTGCATTTGTTCGGATGGATTATCGTATTCTCCAATAATTGGAATAATCTTATTTGGTGTTAATTGATAATTATATTTTGTTTTTAATTCGTTTAAATAAATAAATTCTGGTATTTTATCTAACCATAATTTCTTTGGTTGATAATTTTCTGCTTCAGATATATTAACAATGTGTTTTACGATATTTGTTAATTGATCTCCTTTTGCTTCTGCAGTATCGATTTTTACAGGATCTTGTAAAGTTTTAATTGTATTACCAACATTATCAACAATATGAATTGTATCATCGATTTTCTTTATAATTGCATCTGTTGGTACATATTTTGCTCCTGCCCAACCGGATTGACCAATATCGTAATATTCGTCATAACCAACTTCTAGGTAGAATCTTCCAGCTTCTTTTAAACTAGCAGCATCTGGTTTTTTTAATACTTCCATACTGTCGCCTCTATCTTGTACTTTTAAGCAGACACGGAATTTTGTATTAGACCAAATTTGATCATTTACTACTCCAGATGGTTTTTGTGTTGCTAGTATTAAGTGAACTCCTAAGGAACGTCCTATACGTGCAGTAGAAATCAATTCATTCATAAATTCTGGTTGTTGTGCTTTTAATTCGGCAAACTCATCACTTACGATAAATAAGTGAGAAATAGGCTCTTTTAAGACCCCTTCACGATAATAATGTTGATATTTATAGATATCGATTGTACTTTCTCCAGTAGCATTTTTTGCATCATTAAAGATTTTTTGACGTCTCTTTAATTCGGAATTAATTGATACTAAAGTTCTGTTCATATCACTAATATCTAAGTTTGTTATGGTTCCTACTACATGTGGAATACGTTTGTTTGTTTCTCTGTTTTCGAATGCTCCTGCTAAACCTCCACCTTTGTAGTCGATTAATACGAATTGTACTTCATCTGGGTGATAGTTTACTGCCATGGATAATAAGAACGTAATGATGAACTCCGATTTACCGGAACCAGTGGATCCAGCGATTAAACCATGTGGTCCATGTTCTTTTTCATGTAGGTCTAATAAGAATAAATCTCCATTCGTATGAACTCCTATTGGAGTTTTCAAAGAGATGGTTGGATCATTTGACTTCCATTTGTTTAAAATGTTTAACTGCTCAATTCTGGCTACATTGAACATTTCTAAGAATGTAAGTGATGTAGGTAATTGAGAAGCTTCATCAACAAATTCGATTGGGATGTTTGCTAATCGATTAACGATTTGTCGCATATCAATACTTGGAATTACTTCTGGTGTGAATACTGTTTGGTTGTTTATGTTCTTTTCTATGATACAACTCTCATTTTCATATAATTCAATGAATCCATCACATTCATTTGGTAAGGATTGTAGGGAATTATCTAAGATTGTTATGGAGAATCCTAAGTTATCTTTTGCATTTAAGATATCTTTAATAATGGTAATATTTTTTATTGCACTATAGTTATTTGTTACGATTAAGTAATAAGGTGGAAAACTAGTATAAGCTGTTTTACGATCAATTTGTTTTGTTTCTTTTGTATCTCCTTCTTCTTGCTTGCCACCTTTTAATTTTCCCTGTCTCTTTGTAAATTCTGTTTCAAGGGAACCGGAAATCTTTTTAATTTCTTCCATCGTTGTTGCAAAATAACGAATGGAACGATCTTCACTAATACAATGTGGAGAATATTTCATATAAGAGTATTTTTCGATATCTCTATTATCTAATAAGAATACTATCTTTAAATCTAGTGGACTATGATATGCCATAAGTTGTAACAATAGTCCATTTACATAATCTTCTGAATTCTTAATGTTACAGATAATAGCAGATATATTTTTATCTAAGAATGAAAACGTAACTGGAACATTATTGATTTTTTCTGAATTTTTTGATATTTCATAAACTTTTTCTTCTAGTTTATTTTCTTCTACTGTGAAGTGTTTCTCTGGTGCTTTTACTACTAGTTTTGATTTTGCAGTACCCATTCCTAATCTTACTGTTAGGAAATCTTCATCGGATACTTCTTTTGTCCATATTACGGATTTATTTCCAGATAATATTTTCGAACAACATTCTGGAACACTAGGATAGTTTGATTTCAATACTTGTATTTCTCTTTCTAGTGCTTGATTTATTTCTTGTTCTTTACCAGCAAGATACTCTGTATATTTTTGTTTCTTTTTTGCTTCTTTTTGTTTATGCCTTTTCTTTTGATATCTTTGAGTAAGTCTTGGTATTAACAATGTTCCGATGATCATTGTTACACACATGACAATCTGTGGAATCGATTGCCCAACTGTTCTTGTACCGCTCGTGATTCCTGTTATTGTAGAATAGATTGTAATAAAAGTAGAAGATAGCATTGTAATTGATGTACCAATAGTTAATAAAAATGGTAATTCTTCTAGTTCTCCTGTTGGAGGAGGGTTATCGATTTGTATTTCTTCTTCTTTTATACTTTGTTTTAATCGTGGTGTGTGGAAGAAATAATCTTCTTCCGTATATAGTTCTCTTGATAAATCTTCTTCTGATACTGGTTCTATTTGAGTGTTGTCATAGATATGTTCGTCAGAATATTGGATTAAACAAGCGGTATTAATTGCGACTTGTCCTTGTGGATTGTTAACTTGAATAAAGTCTCCCATCCAGATTATTTTTAAACCATATAAGAAGATTACGTCTCCTGCTTTTAATTTTTTTGCTTTAATACGGATGTCATTTAAATATGCGAATAATGTATCCGATTCTGCAGCTTGAATATACCAATTATCTTGTTGTTTTGTAATCTGAATCTGTGTTTGCATGACTAATTTGTTATTATATTGAATTGCATTATTAGCGGATGAACCGATTGTAATTGTTGTTTGATTTAGACGGTATTTTTTATAACTTTCTTCTACACTAGGCATACAATACAATATTAGTACGTCATTACGATCTTTTATACGAAGTTGATAGAAACTGTATTCTTTTAATTCTACGATTCCATCTACACTAGAAGTTACTACGTCAACACTACCATTACTTTTAATCATCCATTTATCTTCTTGAGCTTCAATATTAACGGATCTTCTTATCTTTGAATCTACTGGTAAATAGTCAATTACATATGCTCCAGATATTTTCTTTGGTAGATTGAATTTTGTGATTTTATCACGATCTAGTATGAATACTCTCATATCAAACAACTCCTTATTATCTAATATAAAGTATATCATATATTCCTATTGAAATTAAATGTTTTCTTGCATATATTTTATTATTATGTTATTATATAAATGTTATTAAAACGGAGGTGTTCGATGGAAACCGCATTATTGATAATTTCAATATTATTAATTATCATTGTTCTTTTACAAAGTGGTAAGGCAGAAAGTGCTGCTCAAATCCTTTCAGGAGGACAAAGTGATTTATTTTCAAAACGTAAAGAACGTGGTTCTGAATTATTTATCAGCAGATTAACATTTGTTCTTGGAATGGCATTTTTTGTTATCTGTTTAGTGGCTATGTTTATAGAATAAGAACTTCGGTTCTTTTTTTTGTGTATAAAAGACTAGTTCTATCCAAGAAAATCAAGTATAATAGATATTATAGGAAGTGTAGCTTATGAAAGACAATGTTATTAATATTTTAAAAAATAGTGATAAGGCCTTATCTGTATTTGAAATTGAAGACTTATTAGAAATTCGTGATGCAGAACTTACGAAAGAATTAATTCAAGTATTGCATGAATTAGAGGAAGAAGTTGTTGTATATCATACGAATAAGGATAAATATATGATGCTTGAGAATAGTCATTTAAGAAAAGGTATTATGAGAGTAAATAAGAAGGGATTCGGATTTGTTGAAGTAGATAACTTAGATGATGATATCTATATTCCTCAAGATGATATGAATGGAGCTATCCATGATGATATTGTTTTAGTAGAAATTACTTCTAAAATGAAATTAGATCGTCTAGAGGGTAGAGTTTTAAAGATTATTAAAAGACAAGTTGAGCGATATATTGGAGAAATTAACTTTGATAAGAAAGATAAAGGTCATATTACTTTAGATGATAATAAGATTAAATTAAATATTGAAATACCTCGTGAAGCGTCTATGAATGCAGTAGATGGTCATAAGGTTGTTGTAGAACTTGTTAAAAAATTAAATGATAATTTAAAATACGAAGGTAAAGTTGTTGAAGTTATTGGCCATAAGAACGACCCTGGTGTTGATATTATGTCTATTATTTGTAAGTATAATATTAATACGGAATTTCCAGATGATGTAAAAGAAGAAGTTGCAGAATTACCAATGGAAGTACGTCCAGTTGATTTAAGAGGACGTAGAGATTTACGTGATGTAGAAATCTTTACGATTGATGGAGATGATACAAAAGATATTGATGATGCAATTAGTATTAAAAGACTTCCTAATGGTCATTATGAATTAGGAGTACATATTGCAGATGTTAGTTATTATGTGAAAGAGGATTCTCCACTTGATAAAGAAGCGATGGAACGTGGAACTTCTGTTTATTTAGTAGATCGTGTTATTCCAATGATTCCACATGAATTAAGTAATGGTATTTGTTCTTTGAATCCAGAAGTTGATCGTTTAGCAGTGTCTTGTGTTATGGAATTTGATGATATGGGAAAACAAGTGAATTATGAAATCTTCCCAAGTGTTATTAAATCTCGTATTCAAATGACTTATAAGAATGTTAATAGTATTTTAGAGGATAATATTGTTCCTGAGGGATATGGTCCTTATGTTAGAAGTTTAAGACAAATGCATGAACTTGCGAAAATCTTACAAAAAATGATTACTAGAAGAGGTTATATTAACTTTGATATTCAAGAGCCAAAGATTATTGTTGATGAAAAGTGTAAGCCTCTAGAAGTATTGGTAAGAGATACTGGAGAAGGTCAAAGATTAATTGAATCTTTCATGATTGCGGCTAATGAATGTGTAGCAACGCATATTTACTTTATGAATTTACCATTTATCTATCGTATTCATGAGAATCCAAAAGAAGAAAAGATTCGTAGTTTCTTAGGATTTGTTAGTAGTTTAGGTTATAAAGTTACAGGTGATGTTAGTGATATTAAGCCTACTACGATGCAAAGAATCTTAAAACAATTAGAAGATAAACCAGAATACAAGATTCTTGCTTCTTTATTACTAAGAAGTATGCAAAAAGCTGTATATAGTCCAGAAAATTTGGGACACTATGGATTAGCAAGTAGTTGTTATACTCATTTTACTTCTCCAATTCGAAGATATCCGGATACGACTGTTCATCGTTTACTTCATACTTATCTATTTGATAGTAAAATTGATATGAGAACGATTCGTCATTGGGAAGAAAAATTAGTCTTTGTTGCAGAGCAGGCATCTGCTAGAGAAAGAGCTGCAGTTGACTGTGAACGTGAAGTAGATGATATGAAGATGGCAGAATATATGGAAGACCATATTGGAGAAGAATTTGAAGGTATGATATCTTCTGTTACAAGTTTTGGTATGTTTGTAGAACTTGATAATTTAATTGAAGGGTTGGTACCAATTCGTGATATGAAAGATTTCTTCCACTTTGATGAAGATCATATGACTCTTACAGGGGAAAGAAGTGGAGTTGTCTATAAAATTGGAGATCGTGTTGTTGTTAAAGTTGTTAGAGCTTCTAAAGATGATAAGACAATCGATTTCGAAGTATTAAGAAAGGTACAGTAGTTTTATGAGTAGTACAAAGAAAAAGAGAAGAATGAAAAAGAAGGCTAAAATATTCTTCTTCCTATTGTTTCTTATTTTGATTGCTTGTGGTGGATCATTCTGCTATATCAATCGTGATAAGATTTTTAAAGAGCCTAAAAAAGAGGAAAAGAGAGAGGAAAAACCAAAAGAAGAGCCTAAACAACCTGTGGATTATGAAGCAAAGTTAATTATGGTTGGAGATGCTTTGATTCACTGGGGTGTTTATAATGATGCGAAAACTGCAGATGGAGGATATGATTTTAAGCCACAAATTGCTGATTTTAAACAAATATCTTCTAAGTATGATTTAGCATATTATAATCAAGAAACTGTTTTAGGTGGTAAAGAACTTGGAGTATCTAGTTATCCATTATTTAATTCTCCTTATGAAGTAGGAGATGCCTTTATTGATGCTGGTTTTAACATGGTTTCTTTAGCAACAAATCATACGATGGATAAAGGAGAACAAGGTGTTCTTAATTCTGTAGCTTATTGGAAACAACATCCAGAAGTTGCTGCTTCTGGTCAATGGAGTAGTGAAGAAGAAAGAACTGCTTCTGTTCAAAAAGTATATGAGAAAAATGGTATTAAATACGCTTTTATTTCTTATACAATTTGGAATAATGGGTTAAGAACTCCATATGGAAAAGATTACTTAAATAGTGAGTATAGTGAAGAGAAAGCAAAAGCCGATATTGAGTCTGTTCGTGATAAAGTAGATTTCGTTATTGTTGCAATGCACTGGGGAACTGAATATTCTTTTAAAGTAGATTACAAACAAGAAGAAATTGCCAATTACTTATCTTCTTTAGGAGTAGACTTAATTATTGGAGCTCACCCACATGTTATTCAAACAGTAGAATCTATTAATGAAGGAAAGACATTTGTTATTTACTCTTTAGGAAACTTTATTAGTGACCAAAATGATGTTGATAACTTTACTGGTCTAGCTATGGAAGTAACGTTAAAGAAACATGTTGATGTGGATGATACTGTTACTTGTAGTGTAGTTGACCCAAAAGCTCAATTAGTGTATACTACAACGAAGAACATTGGTTATAACACGAACTTTAGAATTATTACTTATCCAAAATTAACGGATGATCAATTAAGAAATCATGGTACTTTATATGAACAATATAAAGCCATTGTAAATGAAAGATATCCTAACTTAACTTGGGGGTTATCAGGGGAGGCATAGAATATGGAAATCTTAAATCGTAAAGCACGTCATGACTATTTTGTTGATGAGGCGATTGAAGCTGGTATTGTATTAACTGGTACGGAAATTAAAGCAATTCGTAATGGTGACTGCAATATTAAGGATTGTTATGGTATTATTAAGAACCATGAAGTATTTCTATTAAATATGTATATAGGTCAATATAAAGAAGGAAATATCTTTAATCATGAAGAGACAAGGGATCGTAAACTTCTTCTTCATAAGAAAGAGATTTCTAAATTAGAGAAATATATTGAACAAAAGGGTTATACCTTAATCCCATTAAAACTATATTTTAAAGAAAGTCGTTTGAAGGTAGAATTGGGAGTTTGTCATGGTAAGAAAGAGTATGACAAACGTGAATCTATTAAAGAACGTGATATTAAAAGAGAAGTTGAGAAAAATCTAAAGAAGTATTAATACTTCTTTTTTTATGGTATTATTATGGTAGGTGAGTGTTATGAAGAAGGCGTTCTTTTTATTACTTCTATTGTTTCCACTTCGTGTTTCTGCTTTAAATATATTTGATGTTAATGTAAAAGCTCCAGATGATATTAAAGAAGGGGAATCTTTTATTGTAGAGATTTCTAGTGTACTTTTTAATTATAACTATAAAGAAGGTATTATTTCTGCGGCAGTAGAGTTTGAATATGATGAGAATATTTTTAATTTAACTTCTGTTTATACGGATGATTATGATAGTGTTATCGTAAAACAAGACGGTAAGTATTATATTGTTAGTGTTGTGAATGATTCTACAGCTCATAAATGTTCTGATGGTACTTTAAATTGTCATCCTTATACTGCTAGTCTTGCTTTTTATGTTAAAGATACCGATAAGTTTGCAACCAATATTAAGATTAATGAGTTGGAATTAGATATTTTTGATGTTGATAATGATTATGATGAATATGACTTAAATGATGCGGAACCTGTAAACTTTTCTGTACAAAAAACTCATGCTTTTAATATTATACAAGCTAATCATGTTAATAGTGCTCCTAGTAGTATTGTAACTAGTGATACTTCTGTTGTAGATGGTACGAAAGAAGAGATTAAGGAAGAAGCAAAGAAGAGTACGAAACCATATTTAAAATCCTTATCTATTAAAGGTTATCCTCTTGAATTTAAAAGTGATCAATATTCTTATCGTTTGGTAGTTCCAAATGATGTGAATTCATTAGATGTAGAAGCTCTTCCATTATTAGAAGATAGTGTTGTTGATATAAGTGGTGCGGATGATCTGAAAAAATCTTCGAATCAAGTAAAGATTAAAGTTTCTTTAAAGGATGGGACAAAGAGTATTTATTATATTCAAATAAAGAAAGAAGGATTATCCGAAAAAACTTATCAGAATAGTTTTGATAAGTTAAATAAGATTGCTTTTATTATGGGTGGAGTGGTATTTGGAATTATAATTTTATCTATTTTAATTTCTATTCATAATAAGAGAAAATTGAAAAAAT
>JAFUFG010000044.1 GCA_017470045.1 Bacilli bacterium
AACAAAAAACGTCAAATAAAGTAAACTCTCGTTGAAAAAAAAGAACTCATCCGATATAATAAAATATAGTGAACATTAGGAGTGATAAAATTATGGCAAAATATGATGCATCATCGATAAAAATATTGGAAGGATTAGAAGCAGTTCGTAAACGTCCAGGAATGTATATAGGATCTACGGATAGAAGAGGACTTCATCATCTAATATGGGAAATTGTTGATAATTCTGTAGACGAAGCAATTAATGGTTATGGCGATTATATAAAAATTACTCTTCACAAAGATGGATCAGTAAGTGTAGAAGACCATGGACGTGGAGTACCAACAGGTATGCATGAATCAGGAAAAAGCACTCCGGAAGTAATTTATACGGTGTTACATGCAGGAGGAAAATTTGAAAGTGATGGATACAAGGTATCTGGAGGATTACATGGTGTTGGTTCTAGTGTTGTTAATGCATTATCTAAGTGGATGGAAGTAACCATTAAAAGAGATAAAGAAGAAAGTTATATTCGTTTTGAAAATGGTGGACATGTAGCAGTTCCATTAAAGAAGATTGGAGCAACCAATAAAACGGGGACAACAGTACGCTTTATGCCAGATAGTGAGATATTTTCAAGTACAAATTTCTCCTATACAACCGTTTGTGAAAGAATGCAAGAGTCTGCATTTCTTTTAAAAGGAATAACAATTGAAGTAGTAGATGAAGAAGACCAAAGAAATGTAAAATATCATTATGAAAGAGGAATAGAAGAATTTGTAGAAGATTTAAATAAAGGCAAAAATACTCTTCATAAAGTACTAAGTATCAACGGAACAAAAGATAAAATTGATGTAGAAATATCCATGCAATATACCGATACTTATAATGAAAATATTGTATCCTTTGTAAATAATGTTAAAACAATAGATGGAGGATCTCACGAAGTAGGATTTAAAACTGCCTTGACTAGAGTATTTAATGATTATGCAAAAAACAATGGTTTTGTAAAAGAAAAAGAAAAAGCATTTGAAGGCAGTGATGTAAGAGAAGGTTTGACAGCTGTTATCAGTTTGAAAATTCCAGAAGGGATCTTACAGTTTGAAGGACAAACAAAAGGAAAACTAGGAACTCCTGCTGCAAAAAATGCCGTAGAGACAATAGTAACAGAACAAATGAGAGTATACCTAGAAGAGAATAAAGCGATTGCTACGGAAATTATTAATAAAAGTTTACGCAGTAAGATTGCTAGAGAAGCAGCAAGAAAAGCAAGAGAAGATGCTCGTCGTGGACAATCTAAAAAGAAAGAAGAACGTTCCTTGTCTGGAAAACTTGCTCCAGCTCAAAGTAAAGATAAAGAGAAAAAAGAATTATTCTTAGTCGAGGGTGATTCTGCAGGAGGTTCCGCAAAACAAGGAAGAGATAGAAAATATCAAGCAATATTACCACTTCGAGGAAAAGTTCTAAATACTGAAAAAACAAAAGAAGAAGAAATCCTTCGAAATGAAGAAATCAATACTATGATTTATACGATTGGTGCTGGATATGGATCTAACTTCGATATTAAAGATTGTGAATATTCAAAAGTTATTATCATGTCCGATGCTGATGAAGATGGAGGACATATTCAATGTCTATTATTAACATTCTTCTATCGCTATATGAAGCCATTAATTGAAGATGGAAGACTATTTGTCGCATTACCACCTTTATTTAAAATTCAAAGTGGTAAAGAAATAGAATATGCCTATACCGTAGAAGAGATGAAAGAAAAAAGTAAGGGCAAAAAATGTGAAATTCAAAGATACAAAGGTCTTGGTGAAATGAATGCAGACCAACTTTGTGAAACAACTATGAAACCAGGTAGTAGAACATTAATAAGAGTAAATATTGAAGATGCTCAACTAGCAGAAAAAAGAGTTTCTATTCTAATGGGAGACGATGTTCCACCAAGAAAAGAATGGATTGAAGAAAACGTAGAGTTCTCCCTAGAGGACGACTATAAAATAACAGCATAAAATAAATAGAAAGTAGTGATAAAATGGCAAGAAAAAAGACCGAAACAGAAGAAGTATTAGAGAAAATTTTTGATTATACCCTAGAGGACATCATGGGAGAAAGATTTGGAAGTTACTCAAAATACATTA